>CAZQJF010000432.1:0-3803 GCA_964593735.1 uncultured Streptomycetaceae bacterium
AAGGACGGGCTGACGGCGAGGGAGCTTGCGATCAAATTCCGGCACGCCAATGTCGCCCACGCCCTGGCTTGCGCGGAAAGCCTCGCTCCCGGCGAAGCGTTTGCGCGCAGGTGCCTGGGCCCCTGAGGAAACTCTGAACAACGAAGGAATCGTCGTTCCCGCGCAGGCGGAAACCCAGGCGATTCAGTTCGTTACTGGATCCCTGCCTTCGCGGGGATGACTTGTTCAGAGGTCCCCTACTAAGCGAACGGTGCGGCGAATTATTGTTGCAGAGGCGCACCGGCCGCCAACCACTCGTGCGCGGCGCGCAGTCAGCGGGATCCTTTGCCAGCGAACATCGGCCGCTCCTGCTCCCAGATGACGTCGCAGTTCTTCTCAGCGCACCGGCCGAGCAGGTCGACCAGGGGAAACGCGCGTTGCTTGAGCGAGACTTTTCCTTCCGCATCCCCCGATTCGGCGTCGGCCGGGTCCGGCGTCCGTTGAACCGCAGCGCCCCGCTTCAAACGCTCCAGCGCCGCCGGCACGTCTTTTGCTACGAGGGCACCGGGCAGCACCCCGCTCTGGCCCATCATCTTGAGCAGCGTTTCGGCGACGTCGCCAAACATGACGATGTCTCCGGCGTCACTACGAAACTTGACTAGCACGGTTGATCCTTTCAGGGTAGTACACCTTGTGGAACCTCCGAAAAATTGGGGATCCAAACGGGCCTCAGTGAACATGAGGGCCCCTTTTTCAGAGTTTCCCTATAGACCCCTGGCCGCGAGATAAAATTCAACCACATTCATCATCCGGACCGTGCCATGCCATCCACTGCGCTCAGACTGCCCGCCCTCGATCCGGCCGACTTGAAGGCCATCGAAGGTTCATCTTATCCCGACAGGTTCAAGACCGCGGTCGCGGGCCGCGCGAAGCGCAGGCTCGGCGATGCGCTGGGGCTCAAGCACTTTGGCGTCAACGTGACAACGATCAAGCCCGGGGCCCGCTCCGCCCTGCGGCATTGGCATACGCGCGAGGACGAGTTCATCTACTTGTTGAGCGGGGAACTCGTGCTGGTGACCGAAGCGGGCGAGCAGGCGCTAAGGACGGGCATGTGCGCCGGGTTTCCCGCCGGCAGCGCGGACGGCCACCATCTCATCAATCGCACGGACCGCGATGCCGTGTACCTGGAAGTCGGCGACCGCGATCCGGCAGATGAAGTCACCTATCCGGACGATGACCTGGTGGCCATCGCGACGCCGCAGGGACGGCGCTTCACGCGCAAGGACGGAACGCCGTACTAGAGCCCGCAGGATTCACGTTAAGGGTTCCCGTCAGGTTTGTTGCGCCCGGGGCAACAAACCTTCACGCTCGACGAATGCGATGACCGCAGGCAGGCCGTGCCCGGTCTTGAGATTGGTGAACACGAACGGCCGTTCACCCCGCATGCGACGCGAGTCACGCTCCATGACTTCCAGCGAGGCGCCGACCAGGGGGGCGAGGTCGATCTTGTTGATGACCAGCAAGTCGGACTTGGTGATGCCGGGACCGCCCTTCCTGGGTATCTTGTCGCCGGCGGCGACGTCGATGACGTAAAGCGTCAGGTCGGACAGCTCCGGACTGAAGGTGGCAGCGAGATTGTCGCCGCCGGATTCGATAACGATGAGATCGAGGCGAGGGAAGCGGCGGCTCAAGCGTGTCACCGCCTCCAGATTGATGGAGGCATCTTCGCGGATCGCGGTATGCGGGCAGCCGCCGGTCTCTACGCCGATGATGCGCTCCGGCGCGAGCGCTTCGTTGCGCACCAGGAACCGGGCATCCTCTTCCGTATAGATGTCGTTGGTGACCACCGCCACCTCGTACCGGTCGCGCAACGCGCGGCACAACCCGAGCGTCAGCGCAGTCTTTCCAGACCCCACCGGCCCGCCGATGCCGACGCGCAACGGCCCGTGTCCTGATCTCTCCGCCTCCCCCCTCACGCCTGACGCCTCACGATCTAAAAAGCCGGCTGTACTGCGTTTCGTGGCGCGCCGAGAGAAGCGCCAGGCCGGGCGCGAAGTTTTCCAGCGCATCATCATCGAGCGCCGCGGCGCGCTCGGCCGTCTCCGTAACCCGCTTTCCGAGCGCGAGCAGCATTCTCTGCCCGTCAGTCTGTCCGAGAGGCACCGCTTTCACCGCCGCCATCACCTGGTTTTCCGCCCATGCCCACAGGTAGGCGAGCAGCGCGGGTGCCGGCTCGATACTCCAGAGCGCGGCTGCGTACGCAAACGCCGCGGGAAACGAGATCTCCTCCCAGGCATCGAGATCGCCGGGCCCTTCCAGTTCGGACATGAGCCGGGCGAGCGAATAGCCCATCTGCGCCGTTTCGGCACGCAGCTCCGCGCTCTCCCGGCTCGCGAGCAGCAGGGCGTTCCAGCGTGCGGCGCCGGCGGCATCGCGTGCGCGCCAGGCGTCGCACAGGCGCAGGAAGACCGGCGCCTCCATGCGCGCTACCGAGAGCGTCAATACGTCCTCGATCCAGCGCTGCGCGCTCGCTGTGTCGCACACGATACCGGCCTCCATCGCGGCTTCGAGTCCTTGCGAGTAGCTGTACGCGCCCACCGGGAGCGCCGGGCTGGCGAGCTGCAGCAGCCGTACGAGATCGATACCGGGTCCGCGCTTCACTTGTGATGGTGGGGATGGTGGTCGTTATCGTGATCGTGACTGTGGCCGTGATCGTGATCGCCATACTCGTGAATCCGGCCGCCGTGGCCTTCTTCGCCGTGGTGATGGCTCTTCCCGCCATGATCATGACCGGCGTACGCCCCGGCTTCCGGTTCGAAGGGCGCCTGCAGGCTCGCCGTGCGCGCGCCCAGTTTTTTCAGCATGCGTTCGAGCACATGATCGGCGGCGAGCCGCAGGTAGTCCGCACCCACCTCCACCGGCACATGGCGATTTCCCAGATGATAGGCGGCGCGCGCCAGCGCCTGCGGCGTGTCGCATTGAACGTGCAGCAGCAGTTCGGCCGCGGCGACGACCTCGATCACGCGCCCGTTGGTGGCCACCAGCAGGTCCCCGCCGCGGAGGATCTCGCCTCGCGGCAGCATCAGCGCCACGTCCTCGCCGGTATCGAGCCTCGCGCGCAGACGGCTTTTCTGCCTCAGCTCGAATGCCAGCATCAGCCGCGACTTCGGCTCGACCGGACTGGAAGCCGGTGGTGTCTCCAGCCTGTTCCTGATCTCCAGCATCAGAACAGAAAATAGCGCTGCGCCATCGGCAGCACTTGCGCCGGCTCGCACGCCAGCAGCTCGCCATCGGCGCGCACTTCGTAGGTTTCGGCGTCCACCTCCATGCGCGGGCGCCAGTCGTTGTGGATCATGTCCTTCTTGCCGATCTTGCGCGTATTCCTGACCGCCATCAGCGGGCGCATGAGGCCGAGGTCACGCACGGCCGGGTTTCCGAGCGCCGCCTGGGAGACGAACGTGACCGAGGTGCGCAACGCGCGCCCGTAAGACCCGAACATCGGCCGGTAGTGTACCGGCTGGGGCGTCGGAATCGACGCGTTGGGATCGCCCATCGCCGCCGCGGCGATCATGCCGCCCTTGAGGATCAGCGAGGGCTTGACGCCGAAAAAAGCGGGCTTCCACAGCACCAGGTCGGCAAGCTTCCCTTCCTCGACCGAGCCTACCGCATGCGCGATGCCGTGCGCCAGCGCCGGATTGATCGTGTACTTGGCGACGTAGCGCTTCACGCGTGCGTTGTCGTGCCCACCGGTGGACGACGCGGGGTCGCCTTTCAGCGCGCCGCGCTGCACCTTCATCTTGTGCGCGGTCTGCAGCGTGCGGATC
>CAZQJF010000433.1:0-3797 GCA_964593735.1 uncultured Streptomycetaceae bacterium
AAGCAGGAAGAGTTCCGGACCTGTGGGACGGCCGTGCGTCGCACCGTATCGCAGCGGTCCTGCGCGAGTGGCTCGACCGGAGCTCCGAGCGGCTGGTGGCGTGAACCTGCGCGCTGCGCTGCTATTCATAGTTGCTCTTTAATCTTGAAGTCTGCGTGTATGTGCGGCTGAAAATAACTCATGAATCCCACACCGATCCGCAATGCATTGACCGTCGACGTGGAAGACTATTTCCAGGTCTCGGCGTTCGCGCCCCACATCGATCGCGAGTCGTGGGACCGGCTGCCTTGCCGCGTCGAGCGCAACGTCGACAGGATACTCGCGCTGTTTGCCGAGCACGATGCCCGCGCGACATGGTTTACCCTGGGGTGGATCGCGGAGCGCTACCCGGGATTGGTGCGGCGGATCGTCGAGGCGGGCCACGAACTGGCGAGCCACGGTTACGCCCACCGGCGCGCGACCGAACAGAGCCGCAAGGATTTCCGGGAAGACATCACGCGGGCCAAGGGGCTGCTCGAAGATATCGGCGGCGTCCGGGTGCAAGGCTACCGCGCCCCCAGCTTTTCCATAGGCCGCGACAACCTGTGGGCGCTGGAGTGTCTCGGCCAGGCCGGATACCGCTACAGCTCGAGCGTTTATCCCATACAGCACGATCACTATGGCATGCCCGATGCGCCGCGCTTCGCGTTTTACCCGGAAGGCGGCGCCGGACTCCTGGAAATACCGGTCACCACGGTGCGACTATTCAACCGCAACCTGCCCGCGGGCGGGGGCGGCTATTTCCGGCTGCTGCCCTACAGCGTATCGCGCTGGTGCCTGCGGCGCGTAAACGCGGTGGATAAGCAGCCGTGCATTTTCTATTTTCACCCCTGGGAAATCGATCCCGGGCAGCCCCGCCAGATCGGGGTCGGCCTGAAAACGCGTTTCCGGCACTACGTCAATCTCTCGTCCATGGAGCGAAGGATCCGGGCGCTCTGCGAGGACTTTGAATGGGATCGGGTGGACCACATTTTCCTGCGGAAGAGCCATGAACCAGCTTTCCTGGGGGCGAGCCATGAACCAGCTCGCGTTTGAGCCCATGCTGGCCGCGAGATCGGCAGGCACTGCGGATGGAGACACGGTGCACGTACGGGACCTGCAACCGGGTGACGTCTCCCGCTGGGACGAGTTCGTGGCGGGATGCGGCGAAGCCACCTTTTTTCATCGCGCAGGCTGGAAGCGCGTCATCGAGCAGGCTTTCGGCCATCGCACTTACTTTCTCTACGCCGAGGCCGGCGGGCGCATCGAGGGTGTACTGCCGCTGGCCGAGGTGAAGAGCCTGTTTTTCGGGCATACGCTCGTAGCGCTGCCGTTTTGCGTCTACGGCGCGGTGGCGGCGGAAAGCGAGCGGGCACGGCGCGCCCTCGATGAGGCCGCCCGCGCGCTGGCGGAGCGCCTGCAGGTCGACCATCTCGAGTATCGCAGCCTCGAGCTCCGGCATCCGGACTGGCTGCACAAGGAGCTGTACGTCACTTTTCGCAAGCCGATCGATCCCGACATCGAGCGCAACCTCAACAATATTCCGCGCAAGCAGCGGGCGATGGTGCGCAAGGGCATCAAGAACGGGCTGCGCAGCGAGTTCGATCCGGGTGTGGACCGTTTTTTCGCGCTGTTCGCCGAGAACGTCCATCGGCAGGGCACCCCCGCTCTGCCCAAGCGCTACTTCGCGCTGCTGCGCGAGATGTTCGGCGCGGACTGCCGCGTGCTCACGGTTCTCGATGCGCAGGGAACACCCGTGTCGAGCGTGCTCGCGTTCTACTGGCGGGACGAAGTGCTGCCCTATTATGCCGGCGACGCGGTGGCGGCCCGCGCTATCGCGGCGAACGACTTCAAGTACTGGGAACTGATGCGCGACGGCGCCGAGCGCGGCTATCGCATGTTCGACTACGGCCGCAGCAAACGCGGCACCGGTTCCTTCGACTTCAAGAAAAACTGGGGTTTCGAGCCGCAACCGCTCCACTACGAGTACCTGCTCGTCAGGGGCAAGCGCGTGCCGGAGCACAATCCGCTCAACCCCAAGTACCGCATGTTCATCAGCCTTTGGCAGCGCCTGCCGCTGCCGCTGGCCAACCTGATCGGCCCGCGCATCGTAAAGAACCTTGGTTAGCAGCCCGTCGAAGCTCGTCATTGACCAAGTCCATGGTTCAACGGGGCCGCCAATGAGTCGAGCCGCGCGCGACGGGCTGCTTGAACGGAAGACCCAATGAAGCTCGAATCGATACAGCTGCCTGATATGGCGATGCCAGGGCAAGCGCCCAGTCTGCTGAAGCCGGGCATGCTCGTGCTGGCGCTCGTCGCCAGCGCGTTGTTCTGGCTCTTCGCCTGGTACTGGGATACGGCGCTCTCCGCGGTCACCATCTGGCAAAAGTCGGACACTTTCGCCCATGGCTGGCTGATCGCGCCGATCAGCGCCTGGCTGATCTGGCAGCGGCGCCATGCCCTCGCCGCGCTCGAGCTTCGCCCCAATCTTCTTGCGCTCCCGCTCCTGGCGCTGGTGGGTTTCGGCTGGCTCCTCGCCCGGCTGGGCGGCGTCGGGGTGGTGCAGCAGTTCACCCTGGTGCTGATGGTCCCACTCATGGTGTGGGCGATCCTCGGGACCCAGGTCGTGCGCTCGCTCGCTTTTCCGCTCTTCTTCCTGCTGTTTGCCGTGCCGTTCGGAGACTTTCTCGAGCCGCCGCTGATGGAGCACACCGCGAATTTCGTTGTCGCCTCGCTCAGGCTGTCCGGCATACCCGTGTACCGGGAGGGCCTGTACTTCATGGTCCCGAGCGGATCCTGGTTGGTCGCCGAGGCGTGCAGCGGGCTGCGCTACCTGATCGCGTCGGTCACCCTGGGCCTGCTGTACGCCCATCTCACGTATCGCAGCTTCTCGCGGCGCGCCCTCTTCGTCGCCGCCGCCTTCATCGTGCCGATCGTCGCGAACTGGCTGCGCGCGTACATGATCGTCATGATCGGGCATCTCAGCAGCATGCGATACGCGGTCGGCGTCGATCATCTGATCTACGGCTGGCTGTTCTTCGGCGTGGTGATGCTGCTCCTGTTCTGGATCGGCTCGTTCTGGCGCGAGGACGTGGAACCGTCGCAAGCGCCGCAGCCGGAAGTCCGCCGGGCGGAACGGGCCGGGGCATCTCTGGCGGCGATCGCGGTGGCCACGGTCCTGGCGGCCGCAACGGTTGCCGCGTGGCCGCTGGCGGCCGCGCGGATCGACGAGTTAGGCGCTTTTGGGAACCCTGCGCTCAATGCGCCGCCGGGGACCGGGCAGTGGCGGCCGGTTGAGGGGCGCGTGAGCACGTGGATGCCGCGCGTCCTGAACCTTCAGCCCCACATAAATCAGGCCTACAGCGATGGAACGAGAGGCGTCGGGCTGGTGGTCGTGTATTACCGGTACCAGCGGCCGGGCGTTCAGCTCATTTCCAGTACCAATGCGATCGTATCCGGCCACGACCGGGAATGGAGAAGAACCGGCGAATCCGGCCGTACCGTGGTCGCCGGCCCGGACGCGTTTCCATCGATCGAGGCGAGATTGCGCAACGCGTCGGCGCAACTGCTCGTCTGGCGCTGGTACTGGATCGACGGCCAATACGTGGCCAACCCGTACTGGGCCAAGCTCCTGCAGGCGAAATCCAAGTTGTCCGGGCGCGGCGACGACGGGGCGGTCGTGATGGTCTACGCCCGTTCGGAAGACTACGATCAGCATCAAGCCGCGGAGCGGACGCTGCAGGATTTCGTCCGCGACATGCTGCCCGGCATCACCTCGA
>CAZQJF010000434.1:0-2114 GCA_964593735.1 uncultured Streptomycetaceae bacterium
TCCCGAGCTCGAAGTAACCGGACAGCAGGTTGGGCGCCGCGACGCCAACCAGCAGCGACCCCGCGGCCCCGCCCAGCGAAATCATGAGGTAGAAAGTGGTGAGGTGTTGTGGGACGGGCTTGAGCCGCGTCAACTCTCCATGGCAGAACATGCAGCAGGCGAACAGCCCCACGGCATAGAGCGGCGCTGCCCGCCACAGGTTGAGCGATTCGCTGTACCACGCCATGGCCGGCAGCAGGGCGGCGGCCGCGGGGAGAAAAACGTCGCGGCGATACCAGCGCGGATGATCGAAGCACAGGATGAAAGTCATGAGATATATCGACAGCGGGATCACCCACAGGAACGGGATGGACGCGATGTTCTGCGTGAGGTGGTTGGTGACCGCCAGCAGCAGGCAGGATCCCATGGCCGAAAGCGCAACCCACAAGAGGCGATCACCCGCTGAAGGCGGTGCCGCGGCGGCTTCCGCCGCTCCGCCAGCGTCTGCGCCCGGAGGCGCGGCTTGAGCGCGACGGATGCTCGCGAGCGCGCTCGCGCCGCACAGGATGACAAATGCACCATAGCCGATGGACCAGCCCATGGATTGCGCCGCCAGCGGCAGGAACGGCTCGATCAGCACGGGATAGGAGAGCAACGCCAGCAGCGAGGCAAGATTCGACAACGCGAACAGCCGGTACGGCACAGCGTGCCGGAAGCGCTGCCAGAACCACACCTGCACGAGCGGGCTCGTGCTGGACAAAAGGAAATACGGCAGGCCGATGGTCGCCGCCAGCAGGCCAAGTATCAGCAGCGTCGGATCCGCGCCGCTACCGGGTTTCCACAGCGCGTCGGGAATGATCGGAAGGGTCACCAGGCTCAATGCCAGCAGGCCCAGATGCACCCATGCCTGGCTGCGGGGCGTCAGGCGGCGCGAGGTCCAGTCGGCGTACGCGTATCCGAACAGCAGCACCGACTGGAAAAATACCAGGCAGATGGCCCACACCGCGGCGGCTCCGCCGAACCAGGGAAGGATCTGTTTCGCGATGACGGGCTGAACGAGGAAGAGCAGGAACGCGCTGAGAAAAATGGTGCCGGCGTAGAGGAGCATACGGTCAGGGCGCAGCCCTGCTGGCGCGCCATGGGAATTCGTTGCGCGGCGCGTTTGCATCCCCGCGCGCGGTTCCTTCCATGGTGTTGCCGGTCGCCTTTCCCCGGAAGCGCCGCCGGTAAGTGGCGTCGTCCATGTCCACCAGGACGAAATCGATCGTATCGCCGTCCAGCCGCGAGTTGATCACCGTCATGGGTTTGCCGGCGCGCCTGGCCACGATGTTGACCTCCTGGTATTTCTGGTTGATATCGAGCTCGTACTCCTGATTACCGCGCGCGGAGCCGACCTGGGCTTTCCAGATTCCGCCGACCTGCGCCGGGATTACCCAGTAGTAGATCGTGCTGCCGGCCCCGCGCACGGTGGCCCGCAAATCGGGCTTCCAGTCGCCCATGTCGAAATCGTGCGAGACGACTCGCGTTCCCGGCTTGAGCTCCGCGAACAGGCGGGGACGCAGTTCGAGGTTCACGCGCGGCAGCAGGTACATGGTGACGACGGTCGCCTCGGCTATTCGGGTGTCGAACAGGTTGCGCTGGTGAAACTGGACGCGATCGGTCACCCCGGCGTCCTTCGCGTTCGCGACGCTTTCCTTCACGCGCTGCGGATCCAGGTCCACGCCGAACCCGCGCGCGCCATACTTCTTCGCAGCGGTAACGAGTATGCGTCCGTCGCCCGAGCCCAGATCGATCACGAAATCATTCGGTCCTACCTGCGCGATGAGCAGCATCGCGTCCACCGCGGGCTGGTTGGTCGGCACGAATGGAACGTCGAGATTGCCCGGGTACCTGGCCTGCTGCGCAGCCGCCGGCAGCGCAAGCGTCCAGGAGAGCATCATCCACCCGGCCAGCGCCACGCATTTGGTCATGCCGTTTCCAGACAATCTGAAGTCGATATTATTTGGTGCGGCGTCGCGCGGCGAGCGGCATCGCGGCACGCGCGAGCGCAACGAAAAAGACGGCCCCGGCGAACCATAGCACAAACGGTGCAAGGCTCATGGGCGCATCATCGCAAAGGTCCCGGCCCCGGTGCA
>CAZQJF010000434.1:2214-3789 GCA_964593735.1 uncultured Streptomycetaceae bacterium
CAAGAGGCAACGCTGCGTAGGAGGATGGTGTGGTCATATACATGGACGATTACCGGAAAGCGCAGGAAGCGAACGTGGACCATCTTCGCCGCTACGACGAAGAACTGCTTTACGTGAACTGGAATCCGGCGATACGCGTGTTGGCGATGTCCTGCTATCAGACCCCGTGCGAACTGAGCCCGCAGCTGCCCGAAGATTTTTCCAACATGGACGCGCAGGCTTTTCTCGATCGCGTCTACGCGCTGGCGACGCAAGTCTAGCGCAAACGTCTCCCCCGGAGGCGGGCCGGTGCCCTGTGTGGCCGGTCCGCTTTTTTTTTGCCTGAGCGCGGCGCAACACGGGTTGGAAAGTTAATCCGGCTATCGGCGATCGGTGTCCAGATATTTTCCGGGACGCCACGCTCGACATGAGGAATCCTGAAACTGACCAGCAATAAACCCGTATCGGACCGGTCCAGTTGATTTACGCGAGAGCGGCAAGGACCCGCTCTCGCGTAAATGGCATGTCGCGCAACCGCGCGCCGATCGCGTTGTAGACCGCATTGCCGATGGCAGCCGCGGTCGGGCCCTGCACCGCTTCTCCCGCGCCGAGCGATGGCTCGCCGGGGTAGTTGATCACCGTTACCTCGACTTCGGGCGCTTCGTCGAAGGTGAGGATCGGATAGTCCTCCCAGCCCCGGGTCAGGATCCGCTGTGAGTCGTAGCGGACCTGCTCCTTGAGCGTCCAGCTCGCCGACTGGATGATCCCGCCTTCGGTCTGATTGATGAGGCCATCGGGATTGACCGCCAGGCCTGCGTCTATGGCGGCCCATGCCCGCCTGACCGTGACTTGCGCGGCGATCTCGACTTCGACCAGCACCGCGGCATACGCGGCGAGGTTCTTGTAGCGCGCGAAGGCGATGCCGCGGCCGCGCGCGCCGTCGCCCTTCTCCCCCTTGCGCCAGCCGGCGCTCGCGGCCGCAGCCTCGATTACGGCGCGCCCGCGCGGGTCCTTGAGGTGCCGCAGGCGGAACTCGACGGGATCGACGCCGGCGGCTTCCGCCAGCTCGTCCATGAACGATTCGATCGCGAAAACGTTGGCGTGCGCGCCCAGCGAGCGCAGGGCAGACACGCGCACGGGGGCGCGCTCGATATAGTGATTGGTGATGCGCTGGTTGGGAAACTCGTAAAGCGGAATCGCGTTGCGGTGCGCGCCGCCCGCCGGCAACGGCGGGTTCGTGGGCGTGGGCTCGGACACAGCCTGCGCGAGATGCCGTGCCGCGAGCAAACTGCTGTTTTGCGTTGCGCTCCTGGAGTTGGTGCGGTTGGTATGCCCGTTGCTCCATACGTCGTGGCCCCAGTTGACGACGTTGCCGCTCGCGTCGAGCTGCGCCTCGAGCCGTACCACCATCGCGGGGCCGTACGGTTCCCATGCGAATTCGTCGTCACGCATCCATTGAACGCGCACCGGCCTGCCGGGCACGGCCCGCGCCAGCAGCGCCGCATCGAAGGCGACATCGTCCGCGCCGTTGTGGCCGTAGCAGCCCGCGCCCTCGTGGTGGATGACGGCGATCTTCCCCTCCTCCACCCGGAGCAT
>CAZQJF010000435.1:0-3786 GCA_964593735.1 uncultured Streptomycetaceae bacterium
ACGGCCGCGGCCGCGCTGGCCCGGTCGAGCGCCAGCGGCTTTTCCGTGAACACGTGCTTGCCGGCCCTGGCCGCCGCGACGACCTGTCCGGCGTGCTGGGTGTGCGGCGTGGCGAGAACTACCGCGTCCACACCCGGATCGGCGAGCATTTTTTCATACGAATCGTAGAGCGGGAATCCCTGTTCCCTGGCGTACGCTTCGGCCTTTGCCACGGTGCGCGTAGCGCCGGCAACGAAACGGATCGCGTCGCTCTTGCCCTGCACGCTGTTCACGAGATTCTGGCCCCAGCGCCCCAGGCCGATGATGGCGGCATTGATCATTGTTTTTTTTGGATGGGGCGTGACTGGTGCGGCGTGACTGATAGGGCGTGGCTGGTGTCAGCCTTTGGATTCTACGATGTACCGGCAACGTATTACCAGTCACGAAGCATCAGTCACGAACTTCCAGTCACGCAGTACCAGTCACTCGCCTTCGGCGACCGCCCCCGACCACGGCGACATCACGTCCGCGACGCCGAAATTCTCGCCGCTCGCGGCATCGTGCAGCACCGCGCTCGGGCACGCGTAGTTGGTGGGATACACCACCAGCTCGACCGGCTGTATGGAAAACTCCTCCGCCAGGGCTGTGCGGACCCCACCGGGCAGCTGGGGATCGAACGCGACCGTGTCTCCGCCGCTCGCGTCGATGCGCGGCTGGTGGAACGCATCCTCGAGATGCATCTCGTGGTCGATCAGGAACGACGAGATCTGCAGCACCGCCGGGAAGATCTTGCGTCCGCCGGATGCGCCGATCGCGAACCAGGGCTTGCCGCCGCGGGACGCGATGAGCGGGCACATGTTGGTGAGCGGGCGTTTGTTCGGGGCGATGCAGTTCGGGGATTCGGGACGCGGATCGAACCACATGATGCCGTTGTTCATCAGGATGCCGGAGGAGGGCAGCACGACCTTGGAGCCGAACACCGAAAGCAGCGTCTGGGTGAGGGCGACCATGTTGCCCTGCCGATCGATCACGTTGAGGTGCGTGGTGCTCGAAGGAACCCGCTGGTCGGAAATTTCGCCCATGGTGGCGAGCCGGTCGGCGTAGGCGTCGCGGAGCACGCGGGCGTAGGCGAGGAACGCGTCGGCATGAGGTCCGTTGGCACGGAACCGTTCGTGGCGCAGGCCGTGCAGCGCGCGGCGCATGCTCGGTCCGGCGCTGAGTCCCGGCGCCAGCGCGATTCCCGTGCCGCGGTACTCGGTTACGAGCGGCTCGACGACGCGCGCCCGGTAGCCGCGCAGGTCCGCCGGTCCGAGCACGCCGCCCAATGCCTTCACGTCCCTGGCTATGCCCGCCGCGACGTCCCCTTCGTAAAGCTCGCGCCTGCCCCCGGCCGCCAATGCTCTCAAGGTACCGGCGAGGCCCGTCAGCTTCAGGCGTTCGAGCGGGGCGCCGGGAGCGGTCACCGGCGGGTAACCGCCCGGCAGCCAGATCGCGCGCGTCGCAGGGTAGCGCTCGAGCTCCCGCATGTTGGTGGCAATCTTGAGCGTGAGAAACCAGTCGGTCGCGATCCCCGTGTCGGCCAGGGCTATGGCGGGTTTCAACGCTTCGCCGAACGCTATCGTCCCGAATTGCTCGAGCGCCAGCCCCAGCCCGTCGACCTCTCCCGGAACCGCGAAGGAGAGCGGACCGTGCACGTTGCAGTCGTCCTTCACCGACGGCCAGGTGAACAGATCGCGCGTGGTGGTGCCGCCGCCGACCAGCGGATAGCGGGCCGCGTCGCAGCCCGCCGGCGAAATCGGCCCGAAGTCCACGACCTTGACCCGGTCCTCCTTCGCCGAATAGAACATCATGAAACCGACGCCGCCCAGCCCGCTGTTCCACGGCTCGACCGCCGCGAGCGCGAAGGCCGTCGTCACCGCGGCGTCCACGGCGTTGCCGCCGTTCGCCAGCACCCGCGCGCCGGCCTCGCCGGCAATGCGGTTCTGGGTGGCCACGATGCCGCCGCGTCCGTGCGCGAGCGGCTTGCGGATGTACCAGTTCTGGGCGCGGTGCTCTAGCATGAGGGGAGGTGGTGCGAGGGAGATATAGTCGGCATCCATAATAGCGGAAAAAGCGTGATCCGTGATCCGTGATCCGTGATCCGGTAGAAGAAGAAAAAAGCGTGATCCGTGATCCGTGATCCGTGATCCGGTAGAAGAAGAGGAAAGCCTTGATCCGTGCTCACTTGATCGGTGATCCGACGTAAAATCCTCGATTGGCAAGCCGCCCCTGGATTACGGTTCACGTTCTTCTTACACGGATCACGCCCTTCCTAATCCGATTCACGGATCACGCTTTATCTGTCACGGATCACGGATCACGCCTTTGAGGGAATAGAATGCCCCGCCACATCGTCTGTCTCACCTTCGATTTCGACGCAATTTCCGGGTTTGTCGCGCGCGGCCAGACCTCACCGTCGTGGATCTCACGCGGTGAATTCGGTCCCCGCTGCGGCGCGCCGCGTCTGCTCGCGCTGTTCAAAAGATACGGGATCAGGACCACCTGGTTCACGCCCGGTCACACGATAGAAACCTATCCCGAGGCGTCCCGGACGGTGCTGGAAGCGGGGCACGAGATCGCCCATCACGGCTGGACCCACCGCCCCCCGACCACGTTGACGCGGGAGGAGGAGGAAGAGGAGCTGGTGCGCGGCAACGAGTCGATACGCAAGCTGACGGGGAAAAACGCCCGCGGCTACCGCTCGCCGACGTGGGACCTGACCCCGCATTCGGTCGAGCTGTTCCTGAAGCATGGCTTCATCTACGACAGCAGCCTGATGGGCGACGACTACACGCCGTATTACGCGCGGCAGGGCGACGCGATCGAGCTGCTGAAGCCCGCCGTGTTCGGCAGGGAAACGCCGCTCGTGGAAATGCCCATCAGCTGGTCCACCGACGATTCGCCGCACTTCGAGTTCGTGCGCACCGAGACCACCGTCCGCCAGGGCCTGATGAACGCGAACGCCGTCGTTGAAAACTGGATCAACGATTTTCTCTACATGCAGCAAGTGAACGATTGGGGCGTCATCACCTATACCTGCCATCCCTTCATCATCGGGCGCGGGCACCGCATGATGATGCTGGAGAAACTGATCCGCGCGTGCCTGGACCGGGGGGCGGTGTTTCTCGCCATGGAGGATGCTGTCAAGGAATTCCAGCAGCGCACGGAAGGCCGAAAGGCGTGATCCGTGATCCGTGAATCGTGAATCGTGAGCCGAGGGAGGAACGATGAGTACCCAATCCGCCGCAAGGGTCGCCGGGAATCACCGCAATCTTATGGCGTGGCAGGAAGCGATGAAGCTGGTCGAGATGGTCTATCGAATTACGATTCAGTTTCCGAAGGAAGAGATCTTCGGCCTGACGTCTCAGATCAGGCGATGCGCCGTATCGGTACCGTCCAACATTGCCGAGGGGGCTGGACGGAATACGTCGCGAGAACTGGTTCAGTTCCTCGGTGTGGCGAGCGGGTCTCTAGCCGAGTTGGATACTCAGATCGAAATTGCGGCACGCCTCAACTACCTCGCGGTTGATGCAGAAGTAGTCAGGCAATGCTCGCGTGTAGGACAGTTACTGGTTGCGCTGCGAAGATCCATCAAAACGCGAAGCGCATAATTGGATTCTGTCCGCCACATCATATCTATGAATCGTCGAGGGTCGCTTTTGTCGGATCACGGATCACGGATCACGGCTCACGCCGTTCTCGATTCACGGTTCACGGCTCACGCCGTTCTCGAGCCACGGATCACGGATCACGGATCACGGATCACGC
>CAZQJF010000436.1:0-3782 GCA_964593735.1 uncultured Streptomycetaceae bacterium
GCGCGATCGGGAACGGAATCCCGAAACTGTTCATCGCCGAGAGCATCACGTAGCCGCCCGCCATCGCGAACACGCCATGGGCGAGGTTGACGAATCCCATCAGGCCCATCGTGACCGACAGCCCGACCGAGATCACGTACAGGATCATCCCGTAAGCCGTGCCGTGAAAGACGACGCTGACGAGAGATGAGAGTAGGGTTTCCACAGGCAGCGCGATGCAAAACTCCGTTCGTCCTTGGTCCTTCGATCCCTCTCCGTTCGTGCTGAGCCCTTCGACTCCTCTCCGTTCGTGCTGAGCGTAGGCCGTGCCGGAGTCGAAGCATGAACAAGTCATCCTCGCGAAGGCGGGGATCCAGTAACGAAGTGAATCGCCTGGGTTCCCGCCTGCGCGGGAATGACGGCGTCCTTGGGACCGTTCAGGGCTACTTCTTCTGGTATTGCTGCCAGGGGTCCTTGACTGCGTGCATCGTTTCCAGCTCCACGTTGGCGAGCTGGCCGCCGACCCTGCGCACTTCGCGGACGTACTCGTTCTGGACGATGTCGCGCGTGGCCGGATCGATGTGGATGGGGCCGCGGGGGCTGTTCGGATTCTTGTACTTCTTCACGAGCTCCATGGTCTTGTCCGGGTCGATCCGGCCTTTCTGCTCGCGGATGACATAGTAAATCGCATCCATCGCGTCCCATGCGCCCACGGACATGAAGCTCGGCCAGGATTTCTCGCCGTACTCCTTCTTCCACGCCGCGATGAACGCCTTGTTCGCGGGACGGGTCGCCGCCGCCGAGTAGTGGTGCATGGTGATCACCCCGAGGGGCACGTCGCCCATGCTCGGCAGCTCCTCGTCGGTTGTGAGGTCGCCGGGCCCGATAAACCTGATGCCCGCCTTGTCGAGGCCGAGGTCGCCATAGGCCTTCATGATCGCGGTCGCCTGCCGCCCGGCGGGAACGAAGGCGAACAGGACCTCCGGCTTCGCGTCCTTGACGCGCTGCATGTACGGGACAAAATCGGGATTGGCGACGGGGATGCGCACCTTGCCGAGGATCCTGCCGCCGGCCTCCGTGAACGACTTCTCGAACGCCGCCTCGGAATCATGGCCGGGCGCGAAATCGCTCACCGCGATATAGGCGGTCTTGTATTTCCTCGACGCCCACGAGCCGAGCGGATAGGACGATTGCCACAGCGTGAACGAAAAGCGCGCGATATACGGCGAGCGGTTGACGATCACCGAAGTGCCCGCATTCATGATGAAGAATGGCAGTTTCGCTTCCCGGGTGAGCGGGGCGACCGCCAGCGCGTTGGGAGTGAATACTTCCCCGGTGAGAATCTGTATCCTGTCGCGCACGATCATCTCCTGCGCGAGCTGCTTCGCCTTGTCCGGATTGGGCCCGCCGGTGTCACGGACTATGAGCTCGATCCTGACGCCGGGCGGCAGCCTGCCGGCGTTCTCCTTCATGTAGAGCTTGTAGCCCTTCTCGATCAAGTCGCCGAGCGTGGCGAACGGGCCGGACAGGGTGTTCAACACGCCGATCTTGATCGTCTGCGCTGCCGCCGGCGCCGCCCACATCAGGGCCGCCGCGACCACAGTGCTCGCGAAGTGTCTGATACTCATATCTCGCCCTCGTGACGCAGATTGCGCCCGGTGATGGAGGCGTGCAGCGCTCGCCAGTTTAGCGCATTCCGACAAAGCCACCGGTCACTGGTCACTGGTCACTGGTAACTGGTCACGGCTATAATCCGCCCCTCGCGCCCGTAGCTCAGCCCGGATAGAGCACTTGGCTACGAACCAAGGGGTCGTGGGTTCAAATCCTGCCGGGCGCGCCAGTCATTCACGAAGCTGGGCACTTCACCCAGCTTCTTTTTCTGCACGATCAGCCAGCCGCTGGTGGCCAGCGCGGACGATCAACCTACTCTTCGCCTATCGGCAGCGACCGGACGCGAATCCGGGACTCTTCGAACACGACTATCGCTCCATCCTGTAGCAGCGTTTCCAGTGCAGGGAGATTGGCGGTCAACAGCGCGACCTGTCGCTCGGGACGGCGATCAGCGCCGCGCCGGAAGAGAATCACCGACGGCTTGCGTTGCTGCCTCAAGGCAAGCAGCGTTCCGAAATCGGTGTCGGCGGATACGATGGTCCGATCTTCCTGAGCGGCTCGCAAGAATACTTGCTCGTCCTCCGCCGCCTGCATCCCATAGTTCCGGACGTGAACGGCGTCGTGCCCGATCCGCCGCAACCCTTCCGCCACGACGGGCGAGAGAGCGTTATCCACCAGAAACTTCACGGCGCAGCCAACGGCAGCTCGCGCTCTCTCACCGCTTCCGCGGCATATTGCAGGGCTTCATGGATATCCGCGGCCCCGAGGTCCGGATAAGCTTTGAGGATCTCCGCCTCGGTCATGCCGTCGGCCACCATGCCGACGACCGTAGCCACCGGAATGCGCAAGCCGCGAATGCACGGTACCCCACCCAATTGCTTGGGATTGACGGTAATGCGGGTGAACTTCATGGCATTCGCTTTCAGTCGGAAATCCTGAATCGACATTCTACCCCGCGAAAGGGGTGACGACTGACGACAGGTGAGAACCTGGCTACGCCTTCGTCATTCGGCCGGGGTTCGGTGCTCGGGGGCGAAGATTGACCCGAAGGCCGGCAGCAGTGTCCAATGTCGGGCCGGGGCGCGGCAGGGGAATCGGGGGACGACTGGGCCAGGGAACGGCGGGGTTCGACGCGCCAGGAAGCCCGTCACGCAAACCGGCAGGGGCTCGTCACTTGCGCCAGATACCGGTAAGTTGAATGTCGGCGCGGAGTTGGGCGCGTCGTCACTAGCCGTTGGCGCTAGTGACGACGCGGTTGGCGCAGAATGGTTGCTTCCCGAACGGACCTCTGCCAATCATTGCAGAGATTACGCACATGTTTTATATATATATATAGGGTCAGTGTAACTTTTCCGTGGCGTAAGCGTTAAGTCTGGGAAACCAACCGCGTGATGTCGTGCCATGCCACGGAGATCCCGTCTCAACCTCGCCGGGATGCCCCAGCACATCATTCAGCGGGGCAACAGCCGGCAGGCCACATTCACATTCTTTGCCGCAAGGGATAAACTAGCCCGACGAGGACTGCGTGAGGCACGATATGGGAATCGCCGACCGAATCTGTGAACTGGTAAAGGAATTGCCCGACCCCGAGGCGAGCAGAATCTTGCGCTTTGTCGAGAGCGTCAGGGGGTGGCGAGTGCCCGTTGCCCCCGCCCAGCGGCACGTCGATCTCGACTTGTTCCGCCAGTATCGCGGGCGATACGACGGCGTAAAGACCGAGAGGGAAGTGCTTTACGACCGTACTGGCCTTCGCTGACACGAACACGTCGCCGTTTGCCGGATGGAGCGCTCCCGCGCCGGGGTGTAGAATTCGACCGGGAACCAACTCGATCTTCAAAGTAAAGCGTGATCCGAAAAATTGAAGCCGTGGTTGACGAGCAGGGCACTGTCCGCCTGAAGGAGACGGTCCGGCTGGTGGCGCCGCGGCGCGCGGTCGTCACGATCTTCGACGAGGATAGGGCCGGCCAGGTTGACGAGGCCACCCAGCTCAGCGAACCGGCCCTTGCTCAGGACTGGAATCGCCCTGAAGAGGACGCCGCGTGGTCGCACCTTCAGTCGGCTCGGTAGTACTCGTTCCTTTCCCGTTTTCCGACCTCTCCCAGAGCAAGCTGCGCCCCGCCGTCGTGCTCGCCGATGTCGGTCGCGGCGATTGGGTTCTGTGTCAGGTAACCAGCAGTCCATATGCAGACGCG
>CAZQJF010000437.1:0-3776 GCA_964593735.1 uncultured Streptomycetaceae bacterium
CCCTCCGGGAGAGGGATTGAGGGTGAGGGAAAGAAGCCGCGCACTACAAGCTCTTTTTGTTATGCCCTCTAAGGGAATGTCACGACCAGCAGCGTCAGGTCGTCTTCGAACTCGTTGCGGCCCGTGAGGCGCCTTGCCTCCCCGACGAGGCGCTCGGTCTCGGACGAGGCGCCGGTTGCCAGCGCCAGCAGCAGGGGCAGGAAATCCTCCAGGCAGCGCTGTTCTCCGCTTGCGGTTTCGATCTCGAACAGGCCGTCGCTGAACAGGTAGAGCGTGCTGCCGGGTATGACCGTCGTGCTCGCGGCGAGGAATTCGTGACCGGGCTTCACTCCCACCATCGTGTTTCTGGTCCAGAGCGGAACCGCCTGGACCCGGCCGGGATCTGCGAGGTAGCCGGGATGATGGCCTCCGGCGCAATAGCGCAATTGCCGCTCGTTCTTCAGGTAAACGCCGTACCAGGCGGTGAAGAACGTGTCCCCGTGCTCCTCCATCGGAAACATCGCGTTCAGACCGCCCAGCACCTGGCCGGGATGCCGCATGTCCACGCCGGGCAGCGCCTGTTTGCGCAGGACGGTGATGACCGCCGCCGCGAGCAGCGCCGCCCTGGCCCCATGCCCGGCAACGTCCATCAGGTACAGCGCAAAGTGGTTTTCGTCGATGGCGTGATAACCCAGCGCGTCGCCGCCGATCCGCGCCGATGGCTCGAACAGCCAGTCAGTGAGGACAGGCCCTTTCGCGAGCCGCACCGGCAGGAGCGATTCGACATAGGTGCGCGCAGCTACCAGATCGCGCTCCATTTCCTCGGTTGCCGCGACTTCGTGGCGGCTGCGCATCTCATAGCGCAGCAGCTGCCGGCCGACTCGCAATGCGCCGCCGTTGGCGATCGGGGCGGCGCCCTTTACGCGCTTACCGTCGATGAAGGTCCCGTTCGTGGAGCCGAGATCGGTGACCAGGACCTCGTCCGCGAGCCCTTCCACGCGACAGTGCGCGCGCGAGATCTCCGTATCCGGAAACACCACGTCGCAGGGAGGGACGCGGCCGATGGTGATGGGCGCCGCGCCGATCGGTATGCGCCGCCCGGGCTGAAGGCCCTCGACGACCACCAGGTAGTGCCCGCGCACGTCCGGCGCTACAGCCGCCGGCTCGGAGGCGGCCGTTCCCACCAAGTGGGTGCGGTCTTCATCCTGGGACACAGGAGGACCCTTCAGCGGCGCCAGCTCACGAACCTGATGCCGGGAAAGCGCGCTTTCAGCCCCTCCTCCAGCAGCTCGAACACCTGGTCGCCCTTGAACAGGTAGTCCCACAACTGCGCGACGGTCTTGCCCTCAAGGGAGGCGAGCCGCGGAGCGAGCGGGCGGGTGCGCTGCTGGCGCGCACCGCGCGGCCAGTAGGCTTCGTAGTAACCGTCATTGGACTTGTCGGACATGTCAGGAGTCTCTCAGTAGACAGGTTTCCAGTCCCACTTCACTTCGCTCGCAACCCTGCGGCGGCGGCGGACGCCGCTGGAGCCGATATCATAACGCCTGCATGCTTCGACTCACCGAAATCAGGCTGCCGATCGATCACCCGGAAGGCGCGATACCCGCAGCCATACTGCAGCGCCTCGCCATCCCCGCAGGCGAATTGCACTCATTTACGGTATACCGGCGTGCCGTGGACGCGCGCAAGGCGGCGATCTCGTTCACCTATACGCTGGACGTAGAGGTCCGGAACGGAGCCGCCCTGCTCGAGCGCATGAAGGGTGACAAGCACGTCATCCGCGCGCCGGATACGAGCTACCGGTTCGTCGCGCGCGCGCCGGCGGGGCTCGCCGCGTGTCCGATCGTCATCGGCACCGGCCCGTGCGGGCTGTTCGCCGGGTTGCTTCTGGCGCAGATGGGGTTCCGTCCCGTCATCCTCGAGCGCGGCAAGGCCGTGCGCGAGCGCACCCGTGACACGTGGGGGCTGTGGCGGAAGGCGGTGCTCGATCCGGAATCCAACGTCCAGTTCGGCGAAGGCGGGGCCGGCACCTTTTCCGACGGCAAGCTCTACAGCCAGGTCAGGGATCCGCGCCACCTCGGGCGCAAGGTGCTCTCCGAGTTGGTCAAGGCCGGTGCGCCCCCCGAGATCCTCTGCGACGCCAAGCCGCACATCGGCACGTTCCGCCTGGTGGCCATGGTGGAAAAGCTGCGCGAGGAAATACATGCGCTCGGCGGTGAGATCCGTTTTCAGTGCAAGGTTGAAGACCTGGACATCGAAGAGGGGCAGGTGCGCGGCGTGACGCTGGCCGGCGGCGAGCGCATCGCCGCCGATCACGTCGTGCTGGCGGTCGGCCACAGCGCGCGCGACACCTTCCGGATGCTGCACGAGCGTGGGGTGCATATCGGGGCCAAGCCCTTCTCCATCGGATTGCGCATCGAGCATCCGCAATCGCTCATCGACCGCGCGCGCTACGGGAGGAATGCCGGCCACCCGCTGCTCGGCGCCGCGGACTACAAGCTCGTCCACCACTGCCGCAACGGCCGATCGGTCTACAGCTTCTGCATGTGCCCCGGCGGCACCGTGGTGGCCGCTACTTCGGAAGCGGGCCGGGTCGTCACCAACGGCATGAGCCAGTATTCGCGCAACGAGCGCAACGCCAACAGCGGCATCGTCGTCGGCATCACGCCCGCCGACTATCCCGGGCACCCGCTCGCCGGCATCGATTTCCAGCAGCGCTGGGAGGAGCGCGCCTACGAGGCCGGGGGCGGCGACTACTTTGCGCCCGCGCAACGCGTAGCCGACTTTCTGGCGGGCCGGCCCTCGACGGCGCTGGGCGCGGTCACGCCGTCCTACACGCCCGGCGTGCGCATGACCGACTTGAGCGCGTGCATACCCGATTACGCGGTCGAGGCCATACGCGAAGCCCTGCCTGCGTTCGGGAAGCAGTTGAAAGGCTATGCGATGGACGACGCCGTGTTGACCGGCGTCGAAACCCGGACTTCCTCGCCGATCCGTATCAGGCGCGACGACGACTACCAGAGCGTGAACACACGCGGCCTCTATCCGGCAGGCGAAGGCGCGGGCTACGCGGGCGGGATACTTTCCGCCGCGATCGACGGCATCGCAGTGGCGGAAGCCGTTGCGCTAAGCCTGACGGCGAAAAACAAATAACCACAGAGGCACAGAGAAAAAGCAATGCTCACCGAGGCGGCTCCTCCTTCCGAGTGGAATGGTAGGCGAGGCTCACATAACCCACGGGACCTGATATCCATTCCTGCCTGCATGTCTCTGTCTTCTTCCTCCGTGCCTCTGTGGTAAACATTGGATTTAGCCTTTTTCGTGCCTGAGCGAACGATCGCGATCGTAGGCTGCGGACCGGCCGGGCTCATGGCGGCGGAGGCCGCGATCGGCAGCTCCGGCCAGGGCGGCGTCCAGGTCGACCTGTACGACGCCATGCCTTCCGCCGGCCGCAAGTTCCTCCTCGCCGGAAAAGGCGGGCTCAACCTCACGCACTCCGAACCGATCGAGCACTTTCTGTCCCGCTACGGCGCGCGGCGCGATCGGATCGCGCCCCTGCTGGAGGCATTCGGACCCGACGCCCTGCGCGCATGGGTCCACGGGCTCGGCATAGAGACTTTCGTCGGCTCGTCCGGGCGGGCGTTTCCCGCGGGCATGAAGGCGGCGCCCCTGCTGCGCACCTGGCTGCACCGGCTGCGCGCGAGCGGCGCGCGCTTCCACATGCGCCATCGTTGGCTCGGCTGGAACGCCGAGGGCGCGCTGCGCTTCGCGACCCCCGCCGGTGAGCGCGCCGTCCG
>CAZQJF010000438.1:0-3767 GCA_964593735.1 uncultured Streptomycetaceae bacterium
AGCGCATCGCCATCGCCCGGGCGCTCCTCAAGGGGCCGCGGATCCTGATCTTCGACGAAGCGACGAGCAGCCTGGACGCGCCTACCGCCGAGCAGTTCGCGCGGACGGTGAATCAGTTGCGGGGCCGGGTCACGATGCTCTTCATCGCGCACCAGTTGCCGCGGGGGCTGCAGGTGGATGCGGCAATCACGCTCGGCGCGCGCGAGACGCGGATGAGCGTGGTGGGAGAGGAGCGGAAGGATGCCTGACCCTACCTTCCTCCGGCGGTCGGAGCATACTTGCGTTTGAAAGCTAACCGATGGAGGAAACCATGACCATGAGTGCACGCGCCGTCAGCGGGACGGCGGAAATGGAGCTTTTCTACGAAGAGGTAACGCGCGTACACGGCCGGGGGCTGTGGCAGACGGAGGGTACTGCCAAGAAGTCCCCGACCGCGGCGTATCTCTGGAAATACAGTGATTTCCGGCCGCTGCTCATCAAGGCGGCCCAAATCGTTCCCATGGAGCTTGCCGAGCGGCGGGTGCTGGTGATGGCGAATCCCGGCATCCTCAACGACTGGCAGGCCTCCAACACGCTGCTCGCCAACCTCCAGATCATCAAGCCCGGCGAGGTGGCGCGCTCGCACCGGCACAGCGCCTCGGCATTTCGGCTGGTCATCGAGGGCGCCGGCGCGTACACCTCGGTGAACGGCGAGAAGTCGTACATGGAACCGGGTGACTTCGTGACGACGCCCAACTGGACGTGGCACGACCATGGCAACGAGGGCGACGGCGTGATGATCTGGCTCGACGGTCTCGACGTGCCGCTCGTGCAGGCGCTGGAAGCGAACTTCTACGAGGCTTACGGCGAGAACAAATATCCGCTGACCCGCCCGGACGAACTGTCGCCCAGCTTGTACGGCGCGGGCGGCTTGCGCCCGAGGTGGGTGAAGCACGACGCGATCCACTCGCCGCTCATCAACTACAAGTTCGCGCAGGTCTACGCGGCGCTGAAAGCGATGGCCGAGCGGACCGACGGCAGTCCCTGGGACGGCGTGGCGGTGGAGTACGCGAACCCGCTCACCGGCGCCGCGGCGCTGCCGACCATGGCGTGTTTTGCGTCGCTGCTGCGACCGGGGCAGCAAACGAAGGCGCACCGGCATACGGGCGGCACGATCTATCACGTGATAAAGGGCAGCGGCAGCTCGGTCATCGCCGGCAAGGCGTTCCACTGGCACGAAAAGGACACGTTTGTCGTGCCGAGCTGGACCTGGCGCGAGCACCACGCGAACTCGGAGTCCGTGCTCTTCTCTTTCAGCGACTCGGCGGTGCTCCGTCCGTTCGGTCTGTATCGCGAGGAGGCGCTCGAAGAAAACGGCGGGCGCCAGAAGATCGAGGGCGAGTTCGAGCCTTTGCCCGCTCCCGGTCGCGGGCAGGCGAAGACGGGATCGAAGTAACTTTTCCCGGAGCGGCGCGTTGGTGGGAGCTGAAGCAATGGGAGAACGCGATGCATGGCGCGGCGAACGGAAGAACATTCCTGGAGTTCACTATTCGCTGGTGAGCAAACTGATCAAGGGGGAGAGGTTGCGTGATTCAAGATTCGAGACCTGACCACGTTGTTTGCGCGAATAAAGAACTGAAGCAGCAGGGGAGGGTGCTGATGGATAGGGAGACAACCGCCATTTCTCGTGGAGAGGTGGCGGTTTTTTTGTTTGTGATCCACCTGAAAGTCAAGAGAAGGCCGAAATGCTTGAACTGACCGGAATCGGTAGCGTGTTGCGCGGGATCGGCGTGCTGTATTGGCTGCTGGCGATCGGTGCGGTCGCGCTCGCCGTCTGGAAAGGCAAGACCTGGCAGCGTAAGACGCTGTGGGCAGTGGGCGCGATTGCGGTGTTTGGCTTTTTGCCGGTGAAGGAGGGGATCGAGCAGGCGAAGCGCGACGCCTATGCGCGAGAAGCCTGGGCGTATTTCAAAAAGCTGTGCGATGAGAAGTCAGGAGAGAAGATTTACAAGACCTATACCGGCGTCAAGAGCGTGCTGGTGGTCAAGCCGCTGCCAGCGGCGACGGACAAAGATCATTTCGATCAATTTTGGTACGGGGATCCATATAGTGCGTCGGCGACAAGCGAGCGGGCGGAGGCTGCGGCAAGAAGGCTAACGCTGTATAGCCGACGGCCTAACGGACGCCAAAAGGGGCTCGATTTTGTCGAAGTCAAGGATGATTCCGGTAACGGATATACGAAGATTGCTCGTCCGGTAGCCAACGACAAGCTGGCTGCCAAGGAACGTATTCAAGCACCGGTCAGCAGATTTGGCGTAGCTTGGGAGGATATTTCTACCCCAGAAGATCGAAAGTACTGGGTCGCCGGCAGCCGTTTTCGCGTGATTGACCTCACAGATAACGGCATCGTTGCTGAGCGTATTGGTTACTTCATAGAAGCGGGATTTGGGTCAATCGGCGGGGGCAGACGCCCATGGCTAGCATCGCGTGGGCCAAACACGACCTGCCCACCACTACTAGGTGGTGACTATTCCGACAACTGGTTTATTTCGAACGTTTTTAATTTAGAGCGGGAGAAGTAGCATGGCTAATGGACAAACAATCCGGCTGCTTGAATTCGCCAACATGCAAATGGCGGCTGAGGCGTTCCTGTCGCAATCTGCGGACGATATTCCAAACCGTCCGCCAGAAAGTGAAATTAAGACCAGACTAGAAGACGGCAACCGCCACTTCAGCAAATTCATGCCGTTGCAGGCGCAGCAATTCGTCGACAAATACGAAGTCCTCGCGCAAAAGCGCAACGATCCGTTATCGCCCAGCGGTTCAGGATTTTCCGGAACGCTGTTCAAGAACCGCGCAACCGGCGAACTGACGCTCTCGTTCCGCTCCACCGAATTCATTGAGGACGCGGTGCGGGACACCAAATCCACCGCCGAACTCGAAATCAAGGATCTTGGCTGGGCGCTCGGGCAGATCGCCGAGATGGAGACGTGGTATGCGCAGTTGCTCGCGGACCCGAACCTGTTGGGCGGAAGAGCGTTCAACGTTACCGGTTACTCCCTCGGCGGTCATTTGGCGACGGCCTTCAACCTATTGCGGCGGGAAGAGGATGAGGCCGGGCTGCTGGTGGACGGGAATCCGATTATCAACACCTATACGTTTAATGGGGCCGGAACGGGAGCCATCCTCGATGGAGGTTTACGCGACATCATGGCGGCGTTCAATGGCATTCGCGCGGACTATCTGGCAAGCCCGGAATGGGACTCGCTATCGGTTGGGGATCGGAACACGGTGACCGCGTTGGCGCAGAGCCGCATCAATGCCATCACCGACGAGCGGATACGGGTGGCGGGGCTGAGCGGTGTCGGCGTCGCGTTCGGTCAGCCCGCCCCCTCCGGGGAGCAGCTTTCGTTGGGATACCAGATCGCGGCCCTGCTGGTAGGCCAGAACACCGTGGGCGCCAGCAACGCGCCCTTCCGCATCGGCGGTACGAACGACGTTCCAACCACCCCAGTCTTCGCCCCGCAGTCGCAGCGGTTCGCCAACATGACCGAGGTCGTGGGCAGCGACGGCGGCAATCTCGGGCCGTCGTGGATCGCGAATAGCGGAATTCATTACGGCACCCGTCAGGAGACTTATATCGAAGATCAACCGCGCACGCGCGGTAACTACAGCTTGTTGCGGGATCGCGGTTCGTTGATCGCGAATCCCGATGACAACAACTTCGCCGATACGCATAGCCTGGTGTTGGTGGTGGATTCGCTCTCGCTCATGAGCGCCTTCGAGCG
>CAZQJF010000439.1:0-3761 GCA_964593735.1 uncultured Streptomycetaceae bacterium
ACGACGGCGAATACCGGCGTTGTTACTCTATTCTCAGGCCGATCGCCTTGACCACCTTCGCGTACTTGTCGATCTCGCTCCTGAGATAGGCGCTCGCCTGCTCGGGCGTCGTGCCGACCGCGTCCACGCCCATGCCCGCAAGCCGGTCGCGCACGTCGCCCGACTGGAGCGCCCGGGCGGCCTCGCCGTGCAGCCTGGCGACGACATCCGTGGGCGTCGCCGCCGGCACCATGAACATGCCCCAGAGCGAATGCTCGTAGCCCGTCACGCCCGCTTCAGACATGGTGGGTATGTCCGGTGCCGCGTTGGAGCGCTTTACGCTGGTCACGGCCAACGCCCTCAATCGTCCCGCCTTCGCGAGCGGCAGCCCGACCGGCATCCCGGCGAAGTACAACGCGATCTCGCCCGTCAGCACGTCGCCCGCCGCCATCGGCCCGCCCTTGTACGTCACGTGAACCATGTCGAGCCCCGTCATGAAGTTATAGAGCGCCGCCGCCATGTGATCGGAATTGCCGTGTCCGGTCGAGGCGAAGTTGAGCTGGCCCGGCCGGCTCTTGGCAAATGCCGTAAGCTCCTTCACCGATTTGACCGGCAGCGATGGGTGGATCACCAGTATGTGGGGAGTTGAGCTTACCTGCGACACCGGCGCGAAATCGCGCAGCGCGTTGAAATTGAGCTTCACGTAGGCGGTCGCCCCGGTGGCTATCCCGGCGTTCGCCATCAGCACGGTGTAGCCGTCGGGCGCCGCCTTGGATACCACCTCGTGGGCGATATTGGCGCCGGCGCCGGGTCGGTTCTCCATGATCACCGGCTGGCCAAGACCTCCGCTCATCTTCTGCGCGATCACGCGGGCGATGAGATCGGAGGTGCTGCCCGCCGCGAAGCCGACGATCAGCCGCACCGGCTTGACCGGGTAATTTTGCGCCCATGCGCAATTCGTGCCTGCGGCCCAGATTGCGCATAACAGGATACCAATCTGCTTTTTCATTTCATCCTCCTTCGTACGCCGTCCGCGGACGCTCGCGCCCCGATCGAATTCCGGGATTTCGAAACGTACTCCAAATAGGAAACGCTGGAAGCGATGACGAGAATTCCCGGCGCTCCGTCCGTCATCACCATGCTGCTTCCAGAACCTCGGCCAGCGTTTCGGATTCACGAGCGAACTCGCGCCTGGGATCGGCGTTGAAATTGGTGAGCGAATGCTCGACCAGGCGGGAGAACACGGCGCGGTCGATATTGAGTTCCGAGAGCCGGATCGGCATGCCGATCGAGCGGAAGGTAGCGTCAAGCTTGTCCGCCACGCGCTGCGGCGCCTGTGCGGGCGAAACGCACTCCTCCCAGATACCAAGCGCCTTCGCGATGCGCGCCATTGCTTCCGGATCGCGCGCGCCGAGGCGGCGCGTTACGGTGCCCATGAGCGCGCTATAAGCTTCGCCCTGCCCCACGTGCGGGCAAATGGCGATCAGTGCCGTGGAAAGCGCGTAGGCCACGCGCACCGCCCATAGCCGCTCGAACTGGGCTCCTCCATCGTCGTTTTCGCGGTTCTGGAGCAACGTCACGGCGCACAGCTCGTAGCGCGGCGCGACATCGGCAGGATCGGCGATCCGCGGGAGCGCACCGGAAGCGAGCCGGTAAGCCTGCAGCCGGTCGCCCTCCACCAGCGGATTGATGCCGATTCCACCCAGGTTCATCACGGCGCGAGAGTAGACCGCGGCTGCCGTCGTGCGGATGAGCGATACCGGCGCGGTCAGCAGCGCATCCTCGTCCCAGAAAATGGCCGCCGGCCGGGTCTTGGGGTCGAAGAACTCCATGCCGCGGGCAGTTTCATCGTCTTTCATCCTGGAACCTGCCCGATTCTGCGCCGTCGTCGGCGCAGTGAGCACATTGATGATGGGTAGCTTCGGTTCCATCAGACGGGCGCTCACCGCGGGACCGTGCTCGGGGTACTGGGTGATCAGGTCCTCGATCGGGCGCTTCTCGGCAAGCAGGATGGTGACGATCCGGGCCCCCTGGATCACGCTGCCGGCGCCGACACCGACGATCAGATCGGCCTGCGCCGCGCGCGCAGCATCCGCCGCGCGCACCATGGAAGAGCGCGAAGTGTCCTTGTCGACCTCGTCGAAGACACCGGCGCAGGACTCGCCGAGCAGCCCGCGGATGCGCGAGATGAGCGGCGTCTTGCGCGATACGGTGCGGCCGCAGACGATGAAGGCGCGCCGCGCCTTGAGCCGCCCCACCTCGTCCGGCAGCTTGTCGAGTGCGTTCTTCCCGCTGTAGAGGCGGTAGGGAAGGTGTACCGCTCGGAAGTCCGTCTTGTACATCAGGAGTGGCTCGTTGCTCGTTGCTCGTGGCTCGTCAGAGCTTAACAGGGTTTTCGGACCGGAGACACGAGCCACGAGTCACGAGTAACGAGCCACTTCTCTCGAAGACAGGAAGCGCTCGTGCGCCGCGAGCGCAGCGAGCGCGCGGGCCGCGTCGCCCAGCTCATCGTACACGGGTATGCCGAGCGCGACTGCCCGGGCGCGGAATTCCTGCTTGCGCTCCTCGAGCGCCGGCTCGCGATCGGCCCGCAGCACGAGCAGGAAATGCGCCTGGCCCGGGTAGCGGGTCTGCACCCGCAGCGCGATCTGCATCAGGTTGCCCAGCACATCGTTCTTGGTGCGGCCGACGAACGCGGACAGGTTGAGATGCATGACCAGCGCCTGCGGGCGGGCGATCCCGTAGATCGCCTCGAGGATCTTTTCCGCGATGCCCCCATCGTCCTGTTGGAGGGTGCCGACCGGGGTATCCACCGGATTGGTGATGCTCGTACCCGGCGGCAGCTTGAGCGCGGCCAGCGCTTCCAGGACCGGTGCTCCGAACGGCCGCACCTCCAGATCCGCGCGGGCGAAAGCATCGGCAGCCAGCACGCTCGCTCCGCCACCGTTGCCGAACAGCACCGTTTCACGGGTGGGATGCTGCGGCCGCGGCGTAAGCGCCTGGAACGCGAGCAGCGCATCCAGGAATTCGTCGAGTGTCTCGACCAGGACGCAGCCGGTCTGCCTCGAGAGCGCGACCCACGCGCGATCGTCTCCGGCGAGGGAGCCGGTATGCGAGGCGGCGGCCATTATTCCCAGGCGCGTGCGCCCGCCTTTGAGGATCACCACCGGCTTGCGCGCCCTCGCCTCGCGCAGCATCTCGAACAGCCGCCGTCCGTCCCTCGCCGCTTCGATGTACATGCCGATGACACGGGTGCGGTCGTCGGCCAGGTAGTATTCGAGCAGATCGGTGGGGCCCAGGTCGGCGCAATTGCCGACGGTGACAACCGCCGAAAACCGGAGCCCGCGGGTGATGCCACGCCGGACGATGTCGGTGCCCAGCCCGCCGCTCTGCGAGAGGACCCCGACGTGGCCCGCCTCTCCCGGCCAGGTCTCGGTAAACGTCACCCTGCCGCGATGCGAATAGAGGCCGAGGCAGTTGGGGCCGAGAAGCCGCATGCCGCCCTCGCGCGCCGCCGCCACCAGTTGCTCCTGCAACGCCTTGCCCTCATCGACCTCCCCGAAACCGCTCGAGATCACCTGCGCGTAGCGCACCCGCCCGCCCGCCTGCCTGAGGAGCGGAGGAATCTGCGCGCCGGGAACGGCGATGAACGCGTAGTCCACCGGCTCCGGCGTCTCCGCGAGGCTGCGATAGGCAGGCAGTCCGTCTATGGTGTCCGCGGACGGGTGTATCGGATAGATCGCGCCCTGGAAACCGAATTCGCGGATGCGCCGGATGAAGAT
>CAZQJF010000440.1:0-3754 GCA_964593735.1 uncultured Streptomycetaceae bacterium
ACGCGAACTGCGCGCGCGGTGCGCCGGTGGGCGTGGCGCCGGGATGCGGGGGTATCGGCAGCCGCGCGAACGGCTTGCGCTTGGCGAGCTGCTCGCTCGTCATTTCGATCTCGAAGGCGTTCAGCGGAAACGCGATCAGCGCGAAATAGCCGAGAGTCACCACCAGCTCGATCAACCCGCGTGTGCCGAAGTGCTCGATCGCCGCGGCGAATGTCCGATCGCTCAGGCGGTGCTCACCCGACGTGAGCTCCGTGCAGACGGCAAGCGCCAGGGCATCCGCGGGCGGCAACGGGGGCAGCGGTCTTCCCTCCCGTATGGCGTCGACGGTTGCCTGCGGAACACCGGCCTCCAGCGCCCAGTTGATCCACGCGCACCATTCATACGCGCCGTCGAGCGCGCGGGCGCCGATGGCGGCGATGAAGCCGCGCACGCGGATCGGCACGATAGATTCGTCGACCTGGCCGCGGGCGTGAAAGTAGTGGCCGAGATGAGCGAACCGGGTGGCAAGATCGGGACTGCTGTTGAGCAGTACGATGAACGGGCCGCTGATCGGACTGCGCCGTATCGCCTTGACCGCATCATGGAACCGCCTCTGGTCTGCGGGAAGCTCCCCCCGCTGGATCATGGAAACTCTATTGGCCACGATATGGTCGCTCAGTTATGTGTGGGTTACGTGTGGGTTACGTGTGGGAACGTTCGAGAGCCTTCATTATATCGGCCGCCCGGGGTGCGGTGAGGGTGCGGTGAGCGGTATCATGGCCGGAAGCATTCGGAGCGGAGGAGATCACTCCCATGAACGACAGTCCAGCACCCGCACGCACGGCAAAATCCTCCCTGGCCGACCTCGTCAAGCTGGCGGCACTGCCTGCATCGGCAGCCGACCATGTCGAGATCGCCGAGGCCGACCCGGTATTGCCCACGCGCTACCGCGCCGTGACGCCGGGCGCCGCCGTCATGGCGGCAACGGGCCTGGCCGCGGCCGATCTGTGGGCCCTGAAAACCGGCAAGCGCCAGCAGGTCCGCGTGAACGGCCGTGCCGCCGCCGCGGCGCTGCGCAGCCCGCGCTATCTCAAGATCAACGGCAAGCGGCCCGAGGAAGACCCGGAGAAGATCACCGGCTTCTACCCGCTCAAGGATGGGCGCTGGATGTACCTGCACTGCAATTTCTGGAACCTCCGCGATCGCAACCTGGCGATCCTCGGCGCGCCCGGCAAGCGGGAGGAGGTGGCGAAGGCGGTCGCAAAATGGGACGGGCTGGCGCTCGAGGAGGCGCTCTTCGCCGGGGGCGGCTGCGGCAGTTTCGTGCGCAGCGAGGAGGAGTGGCGCGCCTTGCCGCAAATGCAGGCGGTTTCAGGCCTGCCGCTGCTCGAAATCATCAAGATCGGCGATGCACCGCCGCAACCGCTGCCCGCCGGAGACCGGCCGTTGTCGGGCATACGCACGCTCGATCTCACGCGCGTGCTGGCCGGCCCCACCTGCGCGCGCACGCTCGCGGAACACGGGGCGGACGTGCTGAGAGTGTCGCGCAAAGACCTGGCCGATCTGGGGCCGCCGTCGGACCTCGATACCGGCATCGGCAAGCTCAACACGCATATCGACCTGCGCAACGCCGCCGAGGCGGAAATCATGCGCGGGCTGGTGCGCGAGTGCGACGTCTTTTCCCAGTCCTACCGGCCGGGCGCCCTGGCGCAACACGGGCTCTCACCGGAAGGGCTGGCACAACTGCGCCCCGGTATCGTTTACGTGACATTGAGCGCTTGGGGCCACGAAGGCCCGTGGCGCGCCCGGCGCGGCTACGACACGGTGGTCCAGTCGGCCAACGGCATGGCCTACCAGTCGTCGGACAAGGAGCGCCCGGCGTTTCTGCCGTACTCCGCGCAGGACTACGTCGCGGGCTACCTGCTGGCATTCGGCGCGATGGTTGCGCTCGGCCGCCGCGCCCGCGAAGGCGGAAGCTGGCTCGTGAGAAATTCGCTGGCGGGCGCGGGGCAGTGGATACGCGAACACGGCCTGCTCGAGCCTGCTCAATACGCGCATCTGCCCGCCGAGCTGCCGGCCGACGAACTGCAATCGTTGTTGACGCACCACGATGCGCCGGACGGCCGCATCACGCATCTCGCGCCGGTGGTGCAGATGTCGGAGACGCCCGCGCGCTGGGCGCGGCCGGCTGCGCCGCGCGGCTACCACAAGCCGGAGTGGCCGTGACCGGCTGGAAAGAGTGGCTCGTGGCTCGTCACTCGTAGCTCGTGTTTCGCAGCGGCAGGATGCCGCAGCGACCAGCCACGGAGCACCTAGCTACTAAGGGGAGGCTCTGAACAAGCCGCCTTCGTCACCCCGGCGCAGGCCGGGGTCCAGACGAATCAGCGTCTTACCGGATCCCGGCCTGCGCCGGGATGACTTGTTTAGAGGTTCCCTGACCACCAGCCACCAGCCACCAGCCACGTAGTCATAGCTAAGCGACCAGCTCGGCAAATCGGGTGAGATCGACGTTTCCGCCCGAGAGCAGGACGCCGACTTTCCTGCCCTTCACGTCGAGCTTCTGATTGAAAACAGCCGCCGCCGCGAGACACCCGGTAGGCTCGACGATCATCTTCATGCGCCCGGCAAAGAACTTCATTGCCTCCACCAGTTCCGCGTCGCTGACGGTGACGATATCGTCGACCAGCCGCCGGATGACGGGAAACGTGTGCTCGCCCAGGTGCTGCGTCTGCGCGCCGTCGGCTATCGTCTTCGGCGTGTCGATATGAACGATCTTGCCGCTACGGAAGCTGCGCTGGCCGTCGTCACCCGCCTCGGGTTCCACGCCGACGATGGTGGCTTTCGGGTTCATCGCGCGTGCGGCAACCGCGCACCCGGAGAGGAGACCGCCGCCGCCCAGGCATACGACCAGCAGATCCAGCTCGCCGGCGTCCTCGATCAATTCCTTCGCGGCGGTGCCCTGTCCGGCCATGACGTGGGGATGGTCGTACGGCGGAACGAGGGTAAGTCCACGCTCGGCGGCGAGCCGCCGGCCCAGCGCTTCGCGGTCGTCCTGGTAACGATCGTAGAAGATCACTTCGCCGCCGTAGCCGCGTGTCGCGGCTACCTTGACGGCGGGCGCATCTTCGGGCATCACGATCACCGCCTTGATCCCCTGCAGCCGGGCGGCCAGCGCAATCGCCTGCGCGTGGTTGCCCGAAGAAAACGCAACAACGCCGCCGGATTTCTGCTCCGGGGTGAACTGGGCGATGGCGTTATAGGCGCCGCGGAACTTGAACGCTCCCATCCTCTGCAAGTTCTCGCACTTGAAGAACAGCCGGGCGCCGGTCAGGGTGTCCGCGGTCCCGGAGGTGAGCACGGGCGTGCGGTGAGCCTTGCCGCGGATGCGCTCGTGCGCTGCGGCAACGTCGTCGAAGGAAATCGCGAGTTCGTTCATTTTAGTCGCCAGTAGGCGTCCACGGTCTTGCTCCCGGTTTCGTGCGGCGTCGAGGGGACAACGCGGAGCACGCCCACCTTTGCGGTTTCAATCTTCATTTCTGTGGCCACCTTGGGGTTCCGTTGGCCGATTATAGGAGTGAATAAGAAAATGAGCTTGTAGTGCGCAGCTTCTTTCCCTCACCCTCAATCCCTCTCCCGAAGGGAGAGGGAAGACAAGCCCTTCTCCATCGATCTGCGCGCGCGAGCGCCACAATGCTCCCCTCGCCCTCCGGGAGAGGGGTTGGGGGTGAGGGGACAACGCTCTTGCGTTGTCCGGGAGAAGGGTTGGGATGAGGGA
>CAZQJF010000441.1:0-3751 GCA_964593735.1 uncultured Streptomycetaceae bacterium
CCTCCAGCAGAGAGTTCGCCATACATTGCAGGCCAGCCTGGCCCGCGTCAATGCCACTTCATTCTCGATAGCTGAGCGTTCATCTTGAAGCCAAGGATATAAGTGCAAACCGGATAACGCCTTCTACACGGACGGGGTGGGATTCGAACCCACGGTACGCTATTAACGTACACACACTTTCCAGGCTTGAAAGTATCGGCAGGGAATCGAACAAGATGGCCTCATTTACCTATGACGGACCGCGAAATGTCCTGTGCACCCCTGCCTCGATGTCCCACGATGTCCGCATCCAACCGACACCTGAACCGACACCCTGCTCCCGTAGAAACCGCATCTAGAGTTAGCTCGTCGCTGGTGAAGCGACGACCGTCGCCTTGTACCCAAGCGTCGCGATCGCATCGGCCATCTGTTGGACCGTCACTTTTGCGGGATCATAGATCACCACCGCGCGGCTCTCTTTATACGTGACGTCCGCTTTTGAAACGCCTGGAAGACGGGTCAGGACCTTTCGAACTCCAATGACACAACCGCCGCACGTCATTCCGTCGACTTTGAACGTCACAGTTTCGAACTTGACCGGAGTCGCTGCAACAGCGCCGGTAACCCGGTCGGCAGCGGTGTACCCCACGAAAACTGTTGACGCGCCCACCGCTCTGACAGTTTGCGCACTTGCGGCGGCCTTACTGCCGCCACCGCACAGGTCGCACAACGACAGCCCTCCACCGACCGCCAGTATTCCAATAGTTGCTATCATATTGTTCATGAACTTCTACCTCTAGAAAAAGTGAGAATTCGAGTGCCGTTAGACGAGCAATGTCGACCACTGTGGAAACGTGAGAAGAAGGAGCGCGACGACCGTCGCGATCCAAAGGAGCACCTTGTCGCGCGTTCTGTTGCGCGGCGCGACGCAGGCGCCATCAACATCGCACGACCGACCGGTCTTCTCCGCGGGCTGGCGACCGTAGACAGTGTAGAATCCGACCGCGATGAGTCCGACACTCAGAATGGTGAACACCGGACGTACCGGCTCGAACCGGCTCGCCAAACCTGCGCCCACGCCTAGTGTGACGAAGAGGATCGGGGCTATGCAGCAGAGCGATGCCAAAAGCGCAACACCAACCGCCGCGAAAGAGGCAGCGATTCCCCGTCTTGAATCGCTTCCAGGAATTCTCTCAGCGTCGCCGCTGCCCAGTGACGTATTGAGTTCAGCCATGCTTCATTACCTTGGCCAACGAATTCCGAAGACTGGCGAGCGCGCGCTGTCCGTCCCCGGCTTCGACGCGTCCAAGCACACAGGTCTCCATATGCGCCTGGAGCAACTCAGCCGCGATTCCGTTGACTGCCTGCTTGAGCGCCGAGATCTGCACGAGCATGTCGTCACAGGATTTGTGCTCGGCCAGCATCTTCTTCACCCCGCGTACTTGTCCCTCGAGTCGTGAGAGCCGGTTGTAGATGGTGCGCTCAGCTTCGCCAGTCAGATAAAGTTCGTCCTCAGATGACCTGACTGTGGGCAGCGAAGCCTTCGCTTCGCGCTGCGGCGTACGGATCTTCTTGCCACTTCGCGACGTCGCCTTACGGCCATTCGTTCTCATGCTTCGTACCCGGAAGAGTCCCTCGTCATGCGCAACAGCTCAACTTGCTGACGTCCATAGTGAAGCCTTGCGCTGCGAGCTTGAGGCTTTCGGTCCAGGTGAGATAGGGATGCAGCGTGCCGCTGAGATCGCGCGCCGTGAGGCCGAATCGGAGCGCAAGCGCGGCTTCACCCATCAGCTCCCCGGCGAGCGGCGCAACCGCATGAATTCCGAGAAGCTTCCCGCTGGCTGAGTCGGCGACCATTTTCACGAGTCCTCGAGCATCGCTGCTGACGAGCGCTCGCGGCACTTGTTCCATCTTGAGGACTGAAACCTGGACATGGTGGCCAATCTCGCGCGCTTTCGACTCGGTGAGACCCACGGACCCGACTTGGGGCGAAGTGAAGGTCACGTTCGGCACCACCGATAGATCAAGCTCGCGAGCCTCGTCGCTGGGCGTGCCGGTTGGGGCAAGACTCTTCATCGCGTTCTCCGCCGCGACGCGCCCACCCGCGGCCGCTACGTAGACGTAGCCAGGCCCGCCAGTCACGTCGCCCGCAGCGAAGACGTCCGCGTTGGAGGTGCGCATCGCCGGGTCCACGCGAATGAAACCTTTGTCTGTGAGCGCGACTCCAGCGGCGCCGAGCCCAAGATCGTCGGTGTTCGCTCGTCGTCCTGCCGCGACAAGCACTCTGGCCGCGCGGAGAGTACCGTGCAGGCTTCCTTCTGTCACATGGAGCACAACGTCGCCGCCGTCGCGCTCCGCCTTGACGGTCTGCATCCCCGTGTGGATCTCCAAACCGTCCGTACGAAGATACTCCTCGAGCGCGGCAGAAATGGCTTCGTCCTCCAGCGGTAGGAGCCGGGGAGCGAGCTCTACAACCGTAACCTTTACGCCAAATCTCGCGAATGTCTGCCCTAACTCGAGTCCAACGGCACTTCCCCCCAACACGAGCAGCGAAGGCGGGAGCTCGGTCAGCTCCATCGCAGTCGTGCTGTCCAGCGCACCTACTTGGTCCAAGCCCGGGATCGGAGGCGCGGATGGTCGAGTTCCGGTTGCGAGCACCACTTTGCGTGCGCGATATGTCCGCGCGTCGCCGCCTTCACTCACGGTAACAACGACCGGCGTACCGTTACCGCCACCGGCTAGCCGAGCGCGTCCCTGAAGGAGAGCAATACCGGGATAGGAGGCGAGCACGTCCGCATACTTGGCCTGCCGCATACGCTCGACGAGGGAGTCCTTGCTCTCGACCACAGATTTCCATTCGAACGGGGGCGTGCATGGTCCGATTGCCGGAAATCCCTTACGCGCAGCGTGATAATGCGCAGCAGCCTCGATAAGGTTTTTGGACGGGATGCACCCGACGTTTACGCATGTACCCCCAAGCGTCCCTGCCTCGACTATGGCGACCTTTCCACCCATGCCAACAGCTTGGATCGCGGCGGCGACGCCAGCCCCGCCAGTGCCGATGGTCAGGAGGTCGAAGTCTGCCTCGGCCGGTTTGGCTGATGTAGCGGGTGGTCCTGCGGGTAGACGCCCTGGCGTCGACGAACCCGTCTGATTCCGCGCGCCGTCAGTCATCAGTGTGGCTCTATAACCGGCGCGCTCGACCGCGCTGACGAGGATCTCCGTTGGCACCGACTGGGTTACATCCACACTGGCCGTGCCAGCACGATAATCAACCTGAGCAGAACTGACACCGGGCACGCCCTCAAGAGCCCGAGTAATATGACGCGAGCAATCGAGGCAAGTCATTCCTACTACTTTCAGCTCAATGGTTGATCTGGGCACGGTTTCGCTGGCGTTCATCTGATAAAATACCCCATTGGGTATTTTAGTTCCCGCTGTGGTCGGTACCAAGTGCTATTGCTCTTCTCGCTGACGCGACACAGGAGGCCGCAGGTTCATTCCCTGCGGCAGTGATCGTTTCCTATGTGGCTCCGTGGTGCCAATACCCCTGCCCCCATTTTTATCGCGGGGCTAGTCTGATCATGTTTCTGAGGGAGAAACGCGGACCGCAAACCGTGTTTTATGCGCTCTCGAGGCGACATTCAGCCAGCGCGGGGCCGAAAAAGAAGAAATCCCGCCGCACTCGTTAGGTGCAAACGGGACAACACCTTCTCCAACGGACGGGGTGGGATTCGAACCCACGGTACGCTTTCACGTACACACACTTTCC
>CAZQJF010000442.1:0-2370 GCA_964593735.1 uncultured Streptomycetaceae bacterium
CCATCGGCATGTCCCGGCTGCGGGAGGCGCTCGCGGCGGACACCGTCGCGAAGGGCGTTTCCCGGCTGCAGGGCGACGTGCGGGTGAACGGCCAGCCGGCCCAGCAGGGTATGGCGCTCAAGCCCGGCGACAGCATCAGCACGGGGCGCGACGCGGAGTTGGTGGCCGTCTTCGGCCGCGATGCGTTCCTGCTGCGGGCCGATACGCAGATCGAGATTTCCGCGGGGAGGAATCAGCGCGTCGCGGGCGCCCTGCGCGTGGTTACGGGCGCCTTGCTCGCCGTATTCGCGCCGGGCGAAGGAAAGCAGATCCGGACGCACAGCGCATCCATCGGCATACGCGGGACCGCGGTGTACGTGGAGGTCGAGGCCGACCGCACGTATGTCTGCACCTGCTACGGCACGGCGCGGCTCACGCCGGTGGACGATCCGCAAGCGGCGGAGACGGTGCGCACGAAACACCACGATGAGCCGCGCTACATCTATCGCCAAGGCATGCCGCGCAGGATAGAGCCGGCGCCCGTGGTCAATCACACCGACGCCGAGCTGGTCCTGCTCGAGACCCTGGTTGGCCGCAAGGTGCCGTTCACTCCGGGCCGTTACTAAAAGCTATCTCAAAAACCCCGATATGCGCATGAGTCAAGGTCAAGAACAGACAGGATGACAGGATTTACAGGATGCTTAATAACCTGCCATCCTGTTAATCCTGTTAATCCTGTCGGTTCTCCGTTTTTGAGATGAGTTCTAATCACTTGGCTCATCCCCCGGCACGGAACACTTGCAGCCGGCGGATGGTTTCCAGCAGGCGCCTGATGCCGCGCCAGAGCCCAGCCGAGGCCGGCGATCAGCGCAGTCGTCGAAACGGCATCCATTGCGGGATATGCTGCAGACCCGCCGCGCGCCCGTCAACCGGGAGGCTCCATGATCCGGGTCGGAAATGCGGCGATCGGCTCGACTCGCACCTGAGCGCAACCGAGCTGCGCCTGAAAGAGCGCTATTTCGCGGACGCGAAAGCATAAGGCGCGTGGAGGGTAATGCGCCGCGTGCCCGGTCTGACCAGTCCGACCTCGCGCCTCACTCACTGATGAGTCCCAGCCGCACGTAAATCGGCCGGATGTGCTGCCGCAGCCTGGGCAGCTGGGGCCACAGCCACAGCGCGCACAGCACGCAGCAGACCCCGCCCAGCGCCAGCGTATGCGCGGCGCCGATCCAGGACGCCAGCGCGCCGGAGACGAGGCTGCCCACCGGATACATGCCGAGGAAAGCCATGCTGTAGAAGCCGGCGACGCGCCCGCGCATGCGGTCCTCGACGATGGTCAGGGTGATGGTGGAAATGCCGTTCACGGTCAGAACGATCCCCGCTCCGACGACCACCAGCATCGCGATCGACAGCGCGAACTGGGTCGAATAGGCGAACACAGCGAGCGCCACGCCGGCGCTGAAGCACGCCGTCACGATCCATGCCAGCAGCCCCCGCAGATCCTTCCGCGCGGCCAGCGCGAGGATACCGGCGATGCCGCCCAGGCCCGCCGCCGCCATCAGGTAGCCCAGCGTTGCCGCGCCGCCGGCGAACACGTCCGCCGCGAAGATCGGCATCAGCGCCTGGTAGGGCGTCGCCATGAAGCTTATGAGCGCGACCACCGGCAGCAGCAGGCGCACCGGCACCAGGTTCCAGGCGTAGGCCGCGCCATCCTTGAACGACTTCCAGATCGAGGACTGCCCGGCCGGCCGGACGTACGGGCTCAACGACATCATGACGAGCGGGACCAGGGCGGCGATCTTGGTGATGCCGTTCACGAGAAAGCAGAACGCCTCGTTCGAGACGGTGAGCAGCACGCCCGCGATGGTGGGGCCGATCATCCGGCCCGCGTTGTACATGCCGGAATTGAAGGCGATGGCGCTGGGCAGGTCCTGTCTCGCGGGAACCATCTCCGGCAGAAAGGACTGGCGGATCGGCGCGTCGATCCCGATCACCACGCCGAGCAGCGTCGCCATCACGATGATGTGCCATACCTCGACCACGTCCAGCCACACCAGCGCGGCGAGCGTGAACGCCGGGATCGCGGCGGCCGCCTGCGCAACCACCAGCAATTTCCGGCGATCCACGCGGTCGGCCCACAGCCCGCCGAACGGCGCCAGCACCAGCACCGCGATCTGGCCGGCGAAAGCCGTAGCGCCGAGCAGCCAGGCCGACCCCGTCAGACGGTAGACCAGCCAGGCCATTGCGATCTGCTGCACCCAGTAGCCGACGATGCCCAGCGACTGGCCGCAGAAGAACAGGCGGAAGTTGCGGTGGCTGAAGGCGCGGAGGGCGTGGTTCATTCTTGATGATGCGTGACTGGTAGGGCGTGACTGATACGGCGTGACTGGT
>CAZQJF010000442.1:2470-3750 GCA_964593735.1 uncultured Streptomycetaceae bacterium
TCACGTTTCTTCAGTCACGCCCCATCAGCCCCGCTTCCCCAGCTGTTCGTCGATCTGGGCGAGCGTAGCTTTGAAGCGGGCAAGCCGTTCCCTCTCCTGAGCCACGATCAGCGGTGGCGCGCGTTTGACGAAATCGGGGTTGGCCAGCTTGACTTCACCTTTCGCCGCCTCGGCTTCGAGCCGCGTCTTTTCCTTCATCAGCCGCTCGCGCTCCGCCGCCGGATCGATTTCCACCTTCAGCATCAGCCGGGACGTGCCCACGATGGATACGGGGGCGTCGGCCTTGGGCAGCTCGTGCTCGGTGATCACCACCTCGGACAGGCGGGCGAGCGCCGTGAGGTAGGGCGCGAAGGTGGCGACCTGGTCGCGGTCGCCTTGCACCAGCAGGGGCAGCCGCTGCCCGGGAGCGACGCCCATGTCGGAGCGCAGCGTCCGGCAGGCATTGACCAGGCCTTTCAACGACGCCATCTGCGCTTCCGCCGTCTCGTTGATTTTCTCCGGCTGCGCCCGCGGGTAGGGCTGCACCATGATCGAAGTGCCGCGCTTGCCGGCGAGCGGCGCCACCTTCTGCCACAGCTCTTCCGTGATGAACGGTATAACCGGGTGCGCGAGGCGCAGGATCGTCTCCAGCACGCGGGTCAGCGTGCGGCGCGTGCCGCGCTGCCGGGCTTCGGTTGCCGCGTCCCCCGGCACGCCCTGATTGCCGAGCTGGACCTTTGCGATCTCGACGTACCAGTCGCAGTATTCGTCCCAGGTGAGCTCGTAGATTTCGCGCGCCGCCAGGTCGAACCGGTAGTCCCGGAAGCCGTCGCGCACCGCTTGCTCGGCCCGCTGCAGCCGGCTCACCATCCAGTGGTCGGCAAAGGACAGCTCCACCGGGAGCGACTCGTCGATTCCCGTGTCCTTGCCCTCGCAGTTCATGAGCACGAAGCGGCTCGCGTTCCAGAGCTTGTTGCAGAAGTTGCGGTAGCCCTCGCACCGGCTCAGGTCGAAGTTGAGCGTGCGGGCGAAAGTGGCGAGCGAGGCGAAAGTGAAGCGCACCGCGTCCGCGCCGAACGCCGGTATCCCGGCCGGAAAATGCTGGCGCACGTACTTTTCCGCCTTCTCCTTGTGCTCGGCGCGCAGGAGGCCGGCCGTGGACTTGGCGAGCAACCCGTCGAATGCGATGCCGTCGATCAGGTCGAGCGGATCGAGCGTGTTGCCTTTCGACTTGGACATTTTCTCGCCTTCGGCGTCGCGCACAAGGGCGTTGATGTAGACGTGGCGGAACGGCACCTTGC
>CAZQJF010000443.1:0-3727 GCA_964593735.1 uncultured Streptomycetaceae bacterium
GGTGAACAAGGACCACAGCCGCAGCCGGCTGCGGTTGTGCTTCGGGAGCCCGACCCACGAGGAAATCCACCAGGGCGTCGCGGCGCTTGCCGAGGTCTGCCGCCGCGAGTTCGGCGTGCCCGAGTCGCATTCCTGAACCTTTCTCGCGCAGAGGATGAAGATGATCAAGTTGCAGCGTATCGGCCACATCCTGTTCACCGTTCGCGACCTCGAACGCTCGAAGGCGTTCTACACCAATATCCTGGGGTTCACGGTGCTCGAGCAGGACCCCCATCATGGCGGAGTATTCCTGTCACTGGGCGAGTACGGAAACACCCTGGATCTCTTTCCCAGCACGAAACCCGATGCCTATCCGCAGCCGAAAGCGGCGCTCGGCATGAGGGACGGCCTCGGCGTCAAACACACGGCATTCGCCGTCGCGAGTGAGGAGGACCTTACCCGAGCCTATTTTTCCCTGAAGGACGCGGGCGTGCCCATACACAAGGCGCTCGATCACGCGAGCCAGAAAAGCATCTACTTCCACGATCCGGACGACAATCTGCTCGAGATCGTGTGGGAGCGGCCCAATACACGCGATATCTTTGCGCAGGGCCGCGGAGATGACGACACCCCGCTCGAATTCGAACGACCATCCGAGGGGTAGCCGGGTCCTCGCTAATAGAGGGTGGCACGCCACCAGGTGATCGGGGGCGATCTGCTTTTCCACCGGCTCGATTTCAGCGCACTGGCGCATGGCGAAGGGGCAGCGGGGATGGAAACGGCCCCCCGAGGGCGGGTTAGCGCATGGTTTCAGACGGCGACAAGGTCACAGGGCGAGGCCGCTGCGAGCGATACCGGGCATGCGGCGCGCCGGCGCGCCTGCAGCGCCTGGCCGATGTCCTCCTGCTGCTTGCGCTGCTGTGTGTGCTGCCGCGGGCGATGGCCGCCGGCGCCGTGGACATCGCTGCGGTGGTGGGGTTCACCGACACCTTCCAGCCCGGGCGTTGGACCCCGCTGAGCGTCACCGTGACCAATCACGGGGGCGACCTCACCGGAGAGCTGGAGGTGCAGGTCACCGGTGGTGACGCGTTGCGCGGTCGGCCGTATCTCACCTCCCACCGGCGCAATCTGGAGCTCCACCGGGATTCACGCAAGACCCTGCAATTCACCGTGCTCCCGCAGGAGCTGTCCCATCCGCTGGTAATTCGCGTGCGCTCCGGCGGGCGGGAGCTGGCGCGAGCGGAGGTCGATCTGCGCACACGCTTCGCCGCCGGGCGCCTGCTCCTGGTGTTGAGCCGCGATGCGGATCTGGACTACCTCAACGACGGCGCCGCCAACGGCCTGCGGGTGCTCTACCCGCACCCCGAGCTGCTGCCCGTGCACTGGCGGGGATACGACGCGGTAGCGGCCATTGTCGTGCACGGGGTGTCCCTGGAGCGGCTGAGTGCAAGCCAGTTCGACGCCCTGCACAAGTGGATTGCCCAGGGCGGGATACTCGCCGTGTCCGGCGGCCCCGATTACGCGTTGCTTCGAAGCCCGCGCCTGGCCGCGCTCCTGCCCGGCCCGCCCTCGGGAATGACGCGCATGGATGCCGGCGCACTCCAGCGCGCCTTCTCCGCCTCCCTCGATATCTCCCGTCCCGTCCACGTCAATCGGCTGGGCGACTTCCGCGGGCGCGCGCGCTTGCGCGCGGGCGCAGTGGCGCTCATCGTGGAGCGCACGCTCGGACTCGGCCGGGTGCTGTACCTGACCTTCGACGTGGCGGGCTATCCCTTCGATCGCTGGGACGGCATGCGCGGGCTGTGGCTGGACAACCTGCGCCTGCCGCCGCCGGCGGACTCCCTGAGCGTGGCGGAACCGGTGCTCGAGAGCCCGCTACCGCCCCTCATCCGCGCCGAGTCCGCGAATTTTCCCTCGCATGCCACGGTGCTCTACTTTCTGGCACTCTATCTGGGGTTGCTGCTGGCCGGGTACCGGCTTCCCGTACGGGGGACACGGCGTCGCTGGCTGGCGCCGCTCTGGACCTGGGCCGCGCCGGTGCTGTTCGCGCCCGCGGCGTGGCTCTTGTTCGGACCGGCCGCGTTTCCACGCGGCGCCACAGCGGTGACGGTGGCGGTGATCGAGCCGTTTCCGGACAGCATCTACGCGCGGCTCGGACTGGACCTGGGCGTCTACGCCAATCGCAGCGGCGCGCTGCGACTGGAGTACCGCGGCGCCGAGCCGGTACTGTATCCGCCCCGCCGGGCGCAGCGGGAGGGCAATGCGGAGGATTGGGTGTTCGGTGAGGGACCGCGGCACTTCGTCGAGCCGCTGGACCGGCGACGTTACGTGCTGCACGCGCTGGAGGGCGAGGATGTGATAGCGTTTCAACTCGGCGCCTCGGTGCGCGACGAGACCATGGGGCCGCGGCTCGTTCTGGACAACGCCAGCGGGCGCGCCCTGGAAGACCTGTGGCTGGTGTTCGACGGCTATGCCTACGAGCTCGGGTCCATTGCAGCCGGCGCGCGATTCGAACGCGGGCTCATCCGCCGTACGCAGGGCGTCGAGGTGGGCGAGGCATCCTGGCGGCGCGTGTTGAGGCCACCGCCCGGGGACGTGGTGCAGTTGCAGTCACCATCCCGGATCGTACTGGAGCGCAGGTCGCAGGCGATGGGCGAAAGCGGATATCCCGGCCCGGGCCATGCGCTGCTGATAGCCTATACGGCAAGCCCGCTGCAGCCCGCGGGCGCCAGTGCCGGCTGGCCCCGCCGCGAGCGGGCCCTGGTCGCGTTTCGGTTTGCGGCGATACCGGGCGATGCTGCGGCCGGTGAGACGGGAACGGGACGGAAGGATCCGGGTGACGGTGCACTCGATCGCCCCGAACCGCCCCGGGTTCGTGGTGCAGGGGCGGCCGCCACTGCCGCACAACAGGACCAATGATGCGAGGCAATCCGCTGGTCACCGAAGTTCTGGTCGGGCTCACCCGGCAAGGCAAGGCTCAGCTCGACTATCTCGGCTTGCTGCTGCTGCAGGCGGTGGTGCTGCTCCTGTGGTGGCCCAAGATCGGCGTGGCGCAGATGCTGGAGAGCCAGTACGGCCCGCACACCCTGAGCGCGGTAGTGATGGCCGTGGGCGTCAGCATGGCGTACTTCGCGCTGCGTGCCGGCGCCGAGGAGGTGCTGCTGCCGGGCCAGCACGGACTGCGCGACTGGGCTCTGGCGACGCCCCTGGGCCTGGGGCGGATCCTCCGCGGCTACCTGCTGGGACAATTCGTTCACAGCCTGCACCTGCTGGCATTGTCCTCACCCCTGCTGTTGATGGCCTTCACGGTGTCCGGGGGCGAGTGGACGGCGCTCGGGTGGTGCCTGGCGGCGGCGCTGGTCCAGGCGCTGTTCTACCGGCTGTGCGGCGCGATCACGCACCTCACGATCGGACAGCATCGCGCCGAGAGCTACTTCACCGTGCGCGCGATATTGCTGCTGGTCTACGTTCCGGTCGGTTGGCTCGCGCCCCTCACCAGTCACGTGGCGTTCACATCCCGCGCGCTCGGTGGGAGCAGGGCCGCCCAACCGGCATTCGCGGCGGCGCCGGACCAGGTGGTTTTCCTGGCGCTCTACGCGGGACTCAGCGTTCTTGCGGCGCTTGGGCTGCATCGCTTGCTCGCGCGCGAGCGACGCGGCACGGCAGGTCCCCGCGACGGCGCCGGCGTCGGTGAGGCCGTCACATCATGAGCCAGGCGGCCGGCGCACGCAGCCTCTGGCTCGGGGAT
>CAZQJF010000444.1:0-3723 GCA_964593735.1 uncultured Streptomycetaceae bacterium
CTCACGCAGTCCGCGCTCGCCCTGTGGGTGATTCCGCTCGTGTTTCTGACCGGCCTCGCGTTCGCGAGCATGGGTCTTATCATGACGGCGCTGTCGCCCAGCTACGATTTCTTCATGTACTACTTCACGCTGGCGATCACGCCGATGATGCTCGTCTGCGGGGTGTTCTTTCCGCCGGCCCAGCTGCCGGCGCCGATACAGGCAGTGGCGCAGATATTGCCGCTCACCCATGCGGTGGAGCTGGCACGCCCGCTCATGAACGGCGCCGTGCCCGCGAACGTTTCCCTGCATCTCGCGGTGCTGGCGTTCTACGCGCTCGCAGGTTTCTACATCGCGCTGGTGCTGACGCGGCACCGGCTGCTGAGGTAAGGCTATCCGAGCCACAGATAAACACAGATGAACACAGATACGGCAAACGCTGAAGGGCGTGATTCCCGGTGTTAATACTATCCGTGTTTATCTGTGTGTATCTGTGGCTGAAATCTGCGCTTGATTCTCCAAGGCGTACCAGCTGACACTTGCCGCCATGCTCTGGATCAAAGCGCTGCACATCGTCTTCATGGTGACCTGGTTCGCAGGACTGTTCTACCTGCCGCGCCTGTTCGTCTATCACGCGATGGCGGAGGACGCTGCGAGCCGCGAGCGCTTCAAGGTGATGGAACGCAAGCTCTATTACGGCATCATGACGCCGGGCGCGGTGCTGACCGTCGCGTTCGGCGGGTGGCTCTGGCTGGGTTACGGGATCACCGGCGGCTGGCTGCATGCCAAGCTCGCGCTCGTCGCCATACTCATCAGCTACCACCTCTGGTGCGGCAGGCTCCTCGGCGATTTCAAGCGGGACCGCAACGCCCGCAGCCACGTCTGGTACCGCTGGTTCAACGAAATCCCGGTGGTGATCCTGATCGCCGTTGTCATCCTCGCGGTCGTGAAGCCGTTCTAGGAGGTTTGCCGGCTTGTTCGCCGGCAAACCTTACTGGTACCGACTTTGAAGCTGCATCTGGCCCTGGGCCTCGCCGCCGCGCTCTGTGTCCCTTCGTCGTGGGGAGCGGAGGCTGTCATTATCGTGCAGCGCTCGCCCGTGGCCGGCCTCCGCCACTACGAGGCGTCCGCGGTCTGGCGGGAGCTGAAGACCGGAGACCGGCTCGAACTGGTGCGCGAGCCCGAGAATTTGTATGATTCCAACGCCATACGTGTCGAATGGCGCGGGCGCAAGCTCGGTTACCTGCCGCGCCGTGATAATCCCGCCGTCGCACGCCAGCTCGATCGAGGCGCTGCGCTCGAAGCGCGGGTGGCGCGGCTCAAGGAAAACCGCAATCGCAGCGTGCGGCTGGAATTTGAGGTCGTCGCCCCGCTGGAACCCAGATAATTGCAGAGGAGAGCAAAGCTACGCGAGCGAAGGCCTGGTCAAGGGTGGCTCGTTGCTCGTTGCTCGTTTCTCGTCACGCGACTTGACCGCTCGTGTGCGTGAGTGACCTGCGAAGTGCATTTACCAGCTTGGCGACGCGGTCGGCTTGTCGCATGGCCGCGACGCCAGCTTCCAGAAACCCGAGCCTAACCGCAAGTTCAAGCTGCGTCTCCAACTCCGCCAGGGATCCGCTCGCAATGCCTACGAACTGCCTGAGTTCGCCCGTGGAATTCCTGCCAGTTCCCTCGGCGAGGTTGGAGGGAACCGAAACAGCAGCCCGCCTGATCTGGGCCCTCAGACCGAATGTTTCATCCCTCGGAAAATTCTCGGTATCTCGGTAAACGAGCTCAACCATCGACATCGCTTCCCGCCACGCTACGAGATCACGGTAATTGCTCATGGCATTGACCTCCTTCTCCTAGCAACGCACCATCGCTTGTCGGGTTTACACCGATAAACGAGCCACGAGTAACGAGCCACCTCTTCATGGAACACTTCTTCGCCACCTGCCCGCGCGGTCTGGAACCGGTCCTCGTCGGCGAGCTCGAGGCGCTCGGCGCCCGCGATGAGAAAGCTGTCGATGGCGGCGCGGCCTTCACCGGCGATCTCGCGCTCTGCTATTCGGTCAACCTCGAAAGCCGCGTCGCGAGCCGTGTGTTGTGGCAGGTCGGAGCCGCGCCCTACCGCAGCGAGCACGATATCCACGACGCGGCGCGCGCGCTGCCGTGGCCGCAGCTCTTCGACGTCAGCCGCTCGATCCGCGTCAACGTCGCCGCGATCAAATCTCCGGTCAAAAGCCTCGATTTCGTCACTTTGCGCGTGAAGGACGCGGTTTGCGATGCCTTCCGCGCCGCGCGCGGCAAACGCCCGGACGTGGACACGGCGGCGCCCGACGTCCGCATCCACGCGTTCCTCACCCGCGACCACGCGACGTTCTACCTCGATACTTCGGGTGACGCCCTCTTCAAGCGTGGGTGGCGGGCTGCGAGTGGCGAGGCGCCGCTGCGCGAGAACCTCGCGGCGGGGATACTGAAGCTCACCGGCTGGGCGCCGCAGACCCCGCTCTTCGACCCGATGTGCGGCAGCGGGACCTTGCTCGTCGAGGCCGCGATGATGGCGCTCGACGTCGCTCCGGGCCTGAACCGGGCCTTCGGGATGGAAAAACTCTCCAACTACGACGCCAGCAAGTGGCGGTCGCTGCACGAGAAAGCGCAAGCGCGGCGGAAACCCGCGCAACCGCTTCCTATATACGGTAGCGACAGATCCGGAACGATTCTCGAGCTGGCGCGCGACAATCTTTTATCGGCAGGGCTCACGGAGGCTGTTCAACTCAAGCAAATGCACATGCTCGATGCGGCGCCGCCTCCGGGACAACCCGGCACTCTCGTCATGAACCCTCCCTATGGCGAACGAACAGGCGAAGAGGTGGAACTGGAAGCCCTCTACCCGAAGCTGGGCGACGTGCTGAAGCAGCGCTTCGCCGGCTGGACCGCGTGGATTTTTACGGCCGATATGCGGCTGCCCAGGCTGATCCGGCTGGCCGCCTCCCGGCGCATCCCGCTGCATAACGGCGCGCTGGAGTGCCGGCTGCTCAAGTACGAACTGGTGGCGGGGAGCCGGCGGAAGGAAAAGCCTCACCGCGGAGGAAGGGGAGGAGCGGAGGAAGGCGGGACAGTAGAGCCTTAACGTCCCGCATGATCCGCCGCGAAGCGGTCGGTATCGATGCGGTGGTTATGCGGCTTTCGCCGCATGGAGAAGAGATCGCTTGACTGTTTGAGGCGGCTCAATCTCAACGAATCGGTCGGCTGAGTACAGATAATCCTCGCCGCTTTCGTCGACCACACGGATATCGCCGTCGGACGCTGCCGCTTCATCAGAAATGACGCGGTAGATCTTATGCAGCTCAAGCGAGGCGGGGTAGCCGCGGTTGTCGATGCATACGGCGAACAGCGTTGCACGAGGCTTGCGTTGTTTCATCGTCATTCGTCCAGGTATCTCTTTCGTTTAACTTCTCGCTTGCCAATGCCGTGTGCCTCATACCAGTGAAGCTCGGCCAGGCGCATATCTCCATTTCGGAGGCGAATTCGGGCAGATCCTTTCATCTTACGCCAGCGCCCCTTTCCATAGCTCTTATGCAATCGTCCGAGATCGCGAATGCCACGGCCTGAAGCGATCGTCTCCAGAACTGTGATTTCGCCGAGGATCTCGAAGTCCATAAAGCCATTGTGCCATTTGCACGGTGCTCATCGTTCAGCCGCATAACTTGTGTAATAAGGTGACATTCTGGTGATGGCGAAAGGATATACCGGCATATGGAA
>CAZQJF010000445.1:0-3723 GCA_964593735.1 uncultured Streptomycetaceae bacterium
TCATGATTCTGGACGCCTTGGCCCCCGGAGCGGAGAGCGATCAGGTCACGCCCGGGATCGGCTTGCAGCCGTAAAACGCTAGCCGAGCGCCTCCAGCCCGTCCAGCGTCTCGAAACACCTTGCCTTGGCGGTCGCAATGAAATCGATCGCGTACGGCCGGCGGGCGGTCTCCTTCGTCATGGTCGCGTAGAGATCGCTCCAAAGCCCTTGCTTTCCGATGCGCCGCGCGATGACGTATTCGTAGTCCGTGTAATTCTTGATGCCCCAGTTGGGCAACGCGGCGATGCCGCGCCGGCTCGCCACGAGCTGCAGTATGGCTACGGTCAACTCCGCGGTCCGGCGCTGCGGCCGTACTCCCGCCGGCTTCAGCACCCGGCGAACCAAATCGATACGCTCGTCAGACACCGGGTACGTGATCAGCGTCTGGCCCTTGAAGTCCGTCGCGTCGAGGTAGCGGCGCGCCCGCAGCGGGTGGTCCGTCGGCAGCACGGCCATGATCTCGAAACGGAACAGCGGCCGGGGCACCATGCCGCGACGGCGCCCCGGCTCCGAGCCGATCACGAGGTCGGCGCGATCCGCAGCGAGTAACTCGAACGGGGCGGGATGAAAGCCCGACACCAGGTCCAGCTCGACTTCCGGCCAGTTCCGGCGAAACGCATCCATGACCGGCATCAGCCAGTCGAAGCAGGTGTGGCATTCGAGCACGATACGCAGCGTGCCCGACGGCTTCGCGGCGAGCCTCGCGAGGTCACGCTCGCCGTCGGCTATCGCCGCTGTCACCGAGCGCGCCAGCGCCAACAGCCGCTGTCCCGCTTCCGTCAGTTCGACCGTCTGGCCTTTGCGCCTCACGGCCGCAATGCCGTAGTGCGCCTCTATCGCCCGCAGCTGATGCGAAAGCGCCGACTGGGTGAGATGCACCCGCCGGGCCGCGGCCGACACGCTGCCGGCCTCGGCGAGGGCAATGAGGGAGCGCAGGTGGCGGATTTCGAGCATAGCCTGTCGGCCTCAAAGGCATGAAGGGTCGATGCGAGCTCCCTATTATGAGCCATATTCATAGTTTATTCCAAAAATGTCATTGGATTCATATCTGGAACTGCCTCATGCTTGCCTCCCGCTCCAACGACACGACAAGCGAGTCCCATGGCTATCACACACATTCTTGGCTTCCCACGCATCGGCGCGCGCCGCGAGCTGAAGTTCGCATTGGACGCCTACTGGAAAGGGGACATCACGGAAGCGGAGCTGCTGGCGACCGGGCGCGAGCTGCGCCGGCGTCACTGGGCGCTCCAGCGCGCCGCGGGGCTTGACTACGTTACCGTCGGCGACTTCGCCTGGTACGACCACGTGCTGCAGACGATCGCGCACCTCGGCTGCCTGCCGGCGCGTTTCGAGTACAACGCCGAGACGCTCACCCTGCAGCAGTATTTCACGCTCGCGCGCGGCGGCGGAGACCATCACGCGATGGAAATGACGAAATGGTTCGATACCAACTATCACTATCTCGTGCCGGAGTGGAGCGCGGACATCCGGACCGAAGGCGGGGTGACGTGGCTGTTCGACGAGGTGCGGGAGGCGCAGCAGCAGGGTCACGCGGTCAAGGTCGCGGTGCTCGGCCCGCTCACCCTCCTCCATCTCGGCAAGATCAAGGGCCGGAATTTCGAGAAGCTCGACCTGCTGGAGCGACTGGTGCCGGCTTACCGGCGCCTGCTGGCCCGGCTCAAATCGCTGGGCGTCGCCTGGGTGCAGATCGACGAGCCGATACTGGGGTTCGAGCTGGGGCAGCCGTGGCTCGCCGCGTTCGAACCGGTCTATGCGGCGCTGGCACCCGCCGCACCGAAGATACTTCTCGCCACATACTTCGAATCGGCAGCGGACCATCGCGATCTCCTAATGTCACTGCCGGTCGGGGGGATACACCTCGACCTCGTGCGCGGGGCGGATCAGCTGGACGCCTTTCTCCACAGCCACCCCGCCTCGAAAGCGCTCTCTCTGGGGGTAGTGGACGGCCGCAACGTCTGGCGCGCCGATCTCGGCGCTGCGCTCGCCCTGCTCGGGCGTGCGGGCGAGACGCTGGGCGAACGCCTCTGGATATCCGCGAGTTGCTCACTGCTGCACGTGCCCGTCGATCTCGGACCGGAAACGCGGCTCGAGCCGGAGATCGGCGGCTGGCTCGCCTTTGCGGCGCAAAAACTCGACGAGATCGTTGCGCTCAAGCGCGGGCTGCTGTCCGGAGAGGGGGCCATCGCGGCGGCGCTCGCCTCGTCGCGCAACGCCACGGAGTCGCGACAGCGATCCACCCGGACGCATTCCGAGCTGGTGAGGGCGCGGCTCGCCGCCGTGACCGACCGCGACAGCCGGCGCAAGTCGCCGTTCACGGACCGCGCCCCGCGGCAGCGTGACCGGCTCGCCTTGCCGCTGCTGCCGACGACCACGATCGGATCGTTTCCGCAGACCGCGGAAATACGCCGGGCGCGCGCCGCCTTCAAACGCGGCGATAGCGGCTTCCTCGACTACCTGGAGGCAATGCGCGCGGAGATCCGCCTCGCCGTTGAACGGCAGGAAGCGCTGGGACTGGACGTGCTGGTGCACGGCGAGGCCGAGCGCAACGACATGGTGGAGTACTTCGGCGGGCTACTGGCGGGGTTCACCGTCACGGCTAACGGCTGGGTGCAGAGCTACGGCTCGCGATGTGTGAAGCCGCCGGTAATCTACGGCGACGTGCATCGGCCCGAACCCATGACCGTGGAGTGGATCCGCTACGCCCAGAGCCTTACCGGCCGGCCGGTGAAAGGCATGCTCACCGGGCCGGTGACGATGCTTCAGTGGTCCTTCGTGCGCGACGATCAGCCCCGCGAGACCACCGCGTTGCAGATCGCGCTGGCGCTCCGTGACGAGGTTCGGGATCTCGAGCAGGCCGGTGTCGCGATCATCCAGATAGACGAGCCGGCGTTCCGGGAGGGGCTGCCGCTCAGGGAGCGCGACTGGCCGGTCTATCTCGATTGGGCGGTGCGGGCTTTCAAGCTCGCGTCGTGCGGGGTAGCCGACGGGACGCAGATACATACCCACATGTGCTATGCCGAGTTCAACGACATACTTCCGGCGATCGCCGCCATGGATGCCGACGTGATCACGATCGAGACGTCCCGCTCCGGGATGGAGCTCCTCGACGGGTTCGGGAGGTTCGCCTATCCGAACGAGATCGGGCCGGGGCTCTACGACATCCACACGTCCCAGGTGCCGACCACGGAAGGCCTGTTGCGGCTGCTGGACCGAGCTGCGGAGGTGATACCGCTGCGGCGCCTCTGGGTCAATCCGGATTGCGGCCTGAAGACGCGCGGATGGGCCGAGACGGAAGCAGCGCTTGCCAACATGGTCGAGGCGGCAAGGATACGGCGGGCCCGCGCCGAATAGGGATTGTTACCCTGTCCCGATGCCGCGGCAGAGTGCCCGGTTCGCCGATCTCGGTATAGAGCCCGTCGGCAACACGCCGAAGGAGCTCGCATTCGTCATCCAGTCCGACCTGCCGAAGTGGGCGAAGGTAATCAAGGACAGCGTCGCACGCGCCGAGTGAAAAGCGTGCGGTCCTCATGGGGACCTCCGGGTGGTTCATCGCCGGGCAACCGCAAGCGGCTTCCACAGCGGTAGAATCGGCCGGTGGTTTCGCGCGCATCGTCCCTGAAATTCCTGCGGGTACTCTGCCTGATCGGAGCCGGCGTGCTGCAC
>CAZQJF010000446.1:0-3716 GCA_964593735.1 uncultured Streptomycetaceae bacterium
CTCGAGTGTTGGAAAGAAATCGTACGGAGGGCAAATACGTCACCGCATACCGGTCGATCAGATATCTTCCTGGCGCGCTGGTACCATCACGTGAAGAGTCACCGGTAGCGCCATCGATCAGCGCCTCGAATGGAAGGTGGTGCAGTACGCCATCGGGCACGACGAATATTCGACTGGTACCGTGCAGCAGAGAGTCGATCGGCTCGACGAGAATAGAGTTGAGGCGGCGCGCGACTGGGATATTGAACCGCAGGCGCGATATATCGACACGACCGGCGTACTGAGGCGCCAGCGCGCGCCGGAAATCCGAGATAAGACGCGCGACCGTTTGCGCCGATGCCGGCAATATCACTGTCGCCGCTAGATGGTTCCGAACGACAGTGACCGCCACCAACGAGTCGAGCAGGAGGTAATCGACGACCGCTTCGTCCGGGCCGAGCGCTGCTCGCACTTGGCTGATTGAGAGCGTAGTCCGAGCGCCACCGGGTGCTTGTTCGGACCGCGCCGCCGGCAGGACCGGCGCCGCCTTCCGGCTCTGTGAGCGATGCAGGATCGTTTCGACCCTCGCTCGCTCACGGCTCGATCGAACCAGCAGCAGCAGCGCCGCGTCGTGGGGCGCCGCGTGGCTATCGCGGTGACGTGCGCGGTCGAGGTCCAGATCGAATGTTCGTCCCGCCCGGTCCGCCAGGCTGGCTGACCGGTCATATGCGGCTACGGCTTCCTGAATTTGTCCACTTCGCTCGAGCGCCTCACCAAGCGCATGTGTTACGCCCATGGCCGCTGCATAGGACGGGTGGGACCGTGCCCGAGCGTCGGCACGACGCAGGAGCCTGACCGCCGAGGCGGTGTTGCCCAGCATCAGCTCCGCCAGCCCTTGCAGCCGCAAGGCATCGATATGGTCCTCGACGAAATTCATGCGCTCGGCGATCCCAGCCGCATAGGTAGCAGTGGCGAGTGCCTCACGTCCGCGTCGTGCCTGCAGCATCAGCTCTGCGTAATGGAGCGAGCTGACCACCGCGCCCTCGAGGTTACCCTGCACCTCCTGGCGCTTCCACCATTCCTCCAAAGTTGCGGCCGCCTCCCGGAATTCCCCGCGGCGTGCCCGGATAGCGGGAGAGAGGGGAACCTCGCGCGGAGTCGCTGGGGCGCGGTCGTGCTCACGCGCATACTTCTCCGCGCTGTCCAGCAACCCGAGCGCCTGATACACATGTACGAGCCCAGTCAGACTTAGCGCCAGGTCGCCTGGCTCCACAGCGTAGCTGCGCTGGTAGTAATGACGCGCCCGCTGCAAATCCCCGCGCCGCTCGAAGTACTCTCCGGCCCAGTAGCGGTGCATTTGCACCTCGTCGATTGCGGCGACCATTCGCGCGAAGGTGGCGTTGGCGGCGGCGTGCCAGCCTGCCTTCCACTGTATGATCCCCGCGTCCCGCATGCTCACCACGCGCAGCCCATCCCAGGTCCGGAACGACGCACGCTCGACGAACTGGCTCGCGGCACGGGCGGCCTCGACAAATTTGCCCTGGCTCTCGTACACATGGGCGAGATTGTGCCACGCCTCGGCGAGATAATAGTTCTCGCCCGCTGCAGCACCCTTACTTAGCGCGTGTCGTAAGTCGCGCTCGGCGTCACTGTTTCTGCCTGCCTTGGCGAAGGCTCGGCCGCGCCGGGTGTAGGCTCGGAGAATGAAGCTCGCGCTGCCGACGCTGTCCGCGATCGCAATTGCGCGAGAGAAATAGGGGAGCGAGGGCAGGGGCCGTCCCTCGTCGAGAAGAATTCCTCCTGCCCCGATTTGAAGCTGCAATTCGCCCGACCAGGAGCCCGCCCGCTTGGCCAGCTCCAGGTTACGCAGCGCGAAACGGAGCCTTTCCTCGTTGTTGACGGGGGGGATGGAATAAAGGAGAAAGGTCGATAAAAGAGCGGGGCGGCCATCACGCGCAATGGCAAGCTCTATCGACCGTGATCGGCGCCGGGCCTGGGCGGTGTCACCACTCTCCAGGTAGGATCGTGCGAGCAGAACCTGATACTGGGCCGCGTCGAAAGCATGCATTCCACGTCTTACGGCCTGCTCGAGGACCCGACGTTCCTCGTCGCGCCGGCCGAGGCTACGAAGCACCCCTGCCAGTGCGGACCAGGCAAATCCGGCGTCGGGTGAAAGCCGGACAAGTTGTTGAAAAAGGACGAGCGATTGCCCGGGTTTGACAACGGTCAGCGCAAGGAGCGTCCAGCAGCCTGATGGTTCACCCTTTTGCTCAAACTCACGCGCGAGGCTCGCAATTCGCGCGTCACTCATCGTCGGCCTGAGTGCATACGCAGCGAAACAGCGCACGGTCGGGTCACGATGGCTGGCGAGCGGTGCGTACTCAGCGTTCAGTTGCTTCTGAGCCCCCAACACTTGCATCGACCCGATATAGAGGTGCTGGACCGGGAGGTACTGGGGAGCAGCGGCCCGCGCCGCCCGCAAGAGGACGACTGTGCTGTCGGTGTCCATCTCGGCTTCGCGATCGAGCGCGGCGTGAAGCAATCTTTTGGCGCGAGCGAAGTCGGGCGGCGCCGCGACAGATTGCGCGAGCAAAGCCGCCAGCAGGATAGCGATAACCATTACTCGATCATCTTTCTCACACTATCGGCAAGCGCTGAGGCGGCCGCAGCGATCGGTTCGCCGGTCGCCGCTGCTTGACGCAGCTCCTCGATGGCATCGCGCCCTGCGCCGGATTGCAGCAGCGCCTTCGCCGCATAGTAGTGGGCCTCGCCCCTGTAGGGAGTGTCACCGAGAGCTGCAGCCGCTCGCAGCTCAGTGAGGGCCTGGGATTCGTTGCCCATCATCAAATGACTGATTCCCAGGAAGAAACGCGGGGGTGCGGCATTCCCTTCGGCGCGCACGGCCGCCTGCAATTCGTCGATCGCCTGCGCATACTGGCGGTCGGCATACGCCCGCATTCCAAGGTCGAAATGTTGTTGAACCGATGGGTCGCCGGCGCGAACGGGCATGCCGAGGTAGATTGGCGCTTCCGCGACGGCACCAAGCCCCGCCATCGCCCGCCGTTCGGTGGTTGCCGATCTCACCACGAGCACGGCGATGCCGGCAGCGATCGCAAGACCAAGGGCAGCGCGCAGAGGCCAGGAGTCCCACTGTCGGTTCTCGATTCTCGATCCATCACCAGCGCTCGCAACGCGCGAATTTGCCGCTGATTCGCTGGCGTCAACCGAACGAAGCGCACGGCGGACAGATGCCCGGAAGCGGACCTCCTCCTGGCAGTGGGCGCACGCGAGGTAGTGGGTCTCGAAGCGCTCGGTTTCGTCGGCGTCAAGCTGGTCTGCGACATAGCGGTCCACGAGGGCTCCCGTCGATTCATCAGCACACTGGAACGCGTCGGTCATGATTCGCGCGCCTTTTTCGAGGAGCCAGTTTGCGGTTCCTTCCTGCTCGTCGGGGAAGCTCCTGGTTCGTGACTCGATGCCGGCCCGAGAAACGCCTGGCGCAACCGGTCGAGAGCCCGAGACTTCCGCTTTCTGATACGCTCGGCGGGCTCGCCCGTGAGTGAAGCAATCTGTAAAGAAGTCAGCCCGTCGAAGAACGATAGTCGCAGCAGCTCGCGATCGGCGGGGTCTAGATGCGCGAGGGCGGCCAGCACGCGCCGGTCTTCGTCATTGCCGACAGCACGCTCGAGAGGATCGCTCTCATTGAGGTTCGCTGACTCCGGCAAGCTGTCGAGTGA
>CAZQJF010000447.1:0-3710 GCA_964593735.1 uncultured Streptomycetaceae bacterium
TCACTCGACAGCTTGCCGGAGTCAGCGAACCTCAATGAGAGCGATCCTCTCGAGCTGGCTGTCAGCAGCGACGAGGACCGGCGCATGCAGGCCGCCCTCGCGCAACTCGACCCCGCCGATCGGGAGCTGCTGCGGCTCTCGTTCTTCGACGGACTGACTCCGCTTCAGATTGCTTCCCATACCGGCGAACCCGCCGAACGTATCAGAAAGCGAAAGTCGCGGGCGCTCGAGCGGCTGCGCGAAGCGTTCTTCGCCCCGCCATCGAGTCACGATCTGGGATCCACTACGACAAGCAGGAAAGAGCCAGAGGCCGGCTCGACGAGAAAGGCGCGGGAATCATGAACGATACGCTGCACTGTGCTGACGAATCGGCCGGGGCGCTCGTGGATCGTTATGTCGCAGGCCAACTCGACGCCGACGAAACCGAGCGCTTCGAGACCCACTACCTTACGTGCGCCCGCTGCCAGGAGGAGGTTCGCTTCCGCGCGTCGGTCCGCCGTGCGCTTCGCTCGGTTGGCGCCAACGAATCAGCGCAGAATCCGCGCGTTGCGACCGCGAGTGGCGGATTGAAAGTCGCGAACCGACAGTGGCGCTCCTGGCCTCTGCGCACCGCCATTGGTCTTGCCATCGCTGCCGGTATCGCCGTGTTCGTGGTGAGATCAGCCACCACCGAACGGCGGGCGCTCGCGGCGCTTGGTGACGTCGCGGAAGCGCCGATCTACCTCGGGATGCCGGTTCGCTCCGGCGACTCATCGGTTCAGCGACACTTCGACCTTGGCATGCGCGCGTATTCCGATGGCCGCTATGCGCAGGCAATCGACGAATTGGAGGCGGCCGTGCGCGCTGAACGGAATGCCGCGCCCCCGCGATTCTTCCTGGGAATCAGTCATCTAATGACGGGCAACGAATCCCTGGCGCTCACTGAGCTGCGAGCGGCTGCCGCTATCGGCGACACTCCCTACAGAGGAGAAGCCCACTACTACGCGGCGAAGGCTCTGCTGCGATCCGGCGCAGCCCGCGATGCGCTTACGGAGCTGCGGCAAGCAGCGGCCACCGGGGATCCGATCGCGACAGATGCTGCTACCCTTGCGGACAGTGTGAGAAGGATGATCGAATAATCGTCGCCACGATTCTTCTCGCGGCATTGCTCGGGCAAGCCGGTGCGCTCCAGGAGGACACCGCTCGCGCAAAGCGGCTGTTTTACGCCGCCCTCGATCGCGAAGCAGAGCTCGATACCGACAGCACGGTGGTGCTGCTGCGTGCGGCGCGTGCGGCTGCTCCCCGCTTCCTCCCTGTCCAGTTCCTTTATATCGAGTCAATGCGCGTGCTGGGAGCTCAAGAAAAGCTGAATACCGAGTATTTACCGCGCGCTGGCCATAGTGACCCGACCGCACGCTGCTTCGCGGCATACGCACTAAGACCGACAACGAGCGATGCCCACATGGCGGCTCTCTCCCGCGAGCTCGAGCGGCGGCGCGAACCCTCTGGGTGCTGGGCGCTGCTCGCAATCAGCAGCAGAGGTCCCAAGCCAGCGCTGGGCTTATGGGAACGCCTGGTCGAACTCGCGCCCGACGCCGAATTTGCACGGCTAGCTCTTGCCGATGGCCTTCGCGACGTGGGCCGGCGTAACGATGAACGCCGCGTGCTCGAGCGCGCTCTAAGGCGGGGGATGCACGCTTCCCATGTAGCCGAGTATCAAATCAGGCTCGCACGATCGTATAGCGAGAGTGGGGATAGCGCGCGTGGCTGGCGCCTGCGGCGTTCGACTGAGCTTGCCGTCGCCCGGGACGGCCGCCCCGGTCTGCGGATGCTCTTTCTCGACAGTTCCCCGCCGACGACCAACCAGGAACGGCTCCGTTCCGCGCTGCAATTCCTGGAGACCGCGAAAAGGGCAGGCTCGTGGCAGGGTGAGTTCCAGCTTCAGTTAGGGGCAGGGGGAATCCTTCTCGACCAGGGACAGTCGCTGGGCTCAATACCTTACTTTTCCCGCGCAATTGCGATCGCCGACAGCGTCGGCAGCGCGAGCTTCGTCCTCCGTGCGTACACTCGCCGGGGGCGCGCTTTCGTCAAGGCAGGCAGAATTAGGGAAGGCGAGCGCGATCTGCTGCACGCCGTCCGTGAGGGCTCCGTCGCTGGTGAGCATTACTATCTCGCCGAAGCCTGGCATAATCTCGCCCATTTGTACGAGAGCCAAGGCAAATTTGCCGAGGCGTCCCGTGCAGCGAAGCAGTTCGTCGACCGTGCATCATTCCGAACCTGGGATGGGCTCCGGGTGGTGAGCCTGCGGGACGCTGGAATCATACAGTGGAAAGCGGGATGGCACGCCGCCGCCAACGCCACCTTCGCGCGGATGGTCGCCGTAATCGACGAGCTGCAAATGCACACCTACTGGGCCGGAGAGTACTTCGAGCGGCGCGGGGATTTGCAGCGGGCGCGTAGTTACTACCAGCGCAGCTACGCATTGGAGCCAGGCGACCTGGCGCTAAGTCTGACTGGGCTCGTACATGTGTATCAGGCGCTCGGGTTGCTGGACAGCGCGGAGAAGTACGCGCGCGAGCACGACCGTGCCCCCGCGACTCCGCGCGAGGTCCCCCTTTCCCCGGCTATTCGGGCACGGCGCGGGGAATTTCGAGAGGCGGCCGCGACCCTGGAGGAGTGGTGGAAGCGCCAGGAGGCGCAGGGCAATCTGGAGGGCGCGGTAGTGGGCGCGCTTCATTACGTCGAATTGATGCTGCAGGCACAACGCGGACGTGAAGCGCTCGCCACGGCTACGTATGCGGCAGGGATCGCCGAGCGAATGAATTTCGTCGAGGAACACATCGATGCTTTGCGGCTGCAAGGGATGGCGGAGCTGGTTCTGGGCAACACCGGGTCGGCGGTCAAACTCCTGCGTCGCGCCGACGCGGGGGCGGGTTCCCATCCTTCGTATGCAGGGGCCTTGCGCGTAACGCACGCGCTTGGCGAGGCGCTCGAGCGAAGCGGACGAATTCAGGAAGCGGTTACAGCCTATGACCGATCGGCCGCCTTGGCTGACCGGGCCGGAGGAACATTCGAGCTGGATCTCGACCGCGCACGTCACCGTGATCGTCATGGGGCGCCGCACGACGCGGTATTGCTGCTGCTGGTTCGATCGGGCGCGGCACGAGCGAACGTCGAGCCGATCCTGAATCGCTCGCAGCGCCGCAAGGCAGCGCCGATCGTGCCGGCGACGCATTCCGGGCGGTCAGATGTGAGTACTACGCTCTCAGTCAGCCAGGTGCGCTCAGCGCTCAAACCAGACGAGGCCCTCGTCGATTATCTCCTTCTCGATTCGGTCGTGGCAGTAAATGTCCTTCGCCACAATCGAGCGGCGACGGTGGTATTGCCGGCATCGTCGCAAACGGTCGCGAGCCTCACCTCAGAGCTGCGCCGCACGCTGGCGCCCCAGTACGCCGGCCGCGTCGATCTCGCACGCCTGCGGTTCAACACCCCCGTCGCGCGCCGCCTGCACTCGATTCTTGTCGAACCGATCGACTCGCTGCTGCGCGGTGCCCGTCGAATATTCATCGTGCCCGATGGTGCATTACACCAGCTTCCCTTCGAGGCGCTAGTGGAGGGACATGTCAGTGGCTCTCCACGGGACAGTCCGCATGACGTGCGGGAGAGCTATCTGCTGGACCGGTATGCGGTGACGTATTTGCCCTCCGTACGATTTCTTTCCAACACTCGAG
>CAZQJF010000448.1:0-3709 GCA_964593735.1 uncultured Streptomycetaceae bacterium
GCCCTTCGACTCCTCTCCGTTCGTGCTGAGCGTAGGCCGGCTGGAGTCGAAGCATGAACGGAAATACGCTCAGGATAAACTGCGCGCGTTCATCCTTCGACTCCGGCGTGCCTTCTACGCTCAGGACGAACGGCCGACACTAGGCCCGCCGCGCCAGCCGATCCAGCACGGGCCGGATACTCGAGAGCGTCTCGATCTCCTGCAGCATCCGCGCCGTCTCCCTGGCCACGTCTTCGCCGACGACTTCCGAGGCATTGCGGACGTACTTCTCGATCACTTGCGCCGGCGGGACCGGCCGCCTGGCGTCGCCGAGCGGTATTTCGATGGGCTGCTCGATTATTTTTCCCTTTGCCTCGATCACCAGCACGCCCAGCGGCCCCTTCTTGCTCGACGCCGGGTCTTCCACCGTCTTGAATCGCCCCAGATGCGCCTTCAACTCCGGCCGGTTGAACGCTTCGTCGGAGAACGTCTTCTTGACGACCTGTCCATCGAGGATCGCGCACGCGACGGGGTACTCGTAACCGAACTTCCCGGAAAACTCCCCGGTGGGCCGGACCCGGAAATAAGGCTGAAGGTGCGGCACGCGGATTTCCACGGAGGTCAGGTCCTCGAGCCGCAGCCCGCTGCGTTCGCGAAACCGCAGCGCCGCGTCGATCGCGCCCTGGGCGATGTACCCGCAGGGGTACTTTTTCAATCGCCAGGTGTCGGCGATGTGCCATTGCCCGAGGCCCGCCGTGGCCTTGCCGAAATCGACACCTTCCATCCGGCCCGCCGCGACGACGGCATGGATGTACCCGAGCGGCGCGTCGAGAGCGTCGGGGTTCGCTTCGAAACCGCTGGCGGCCAGTTCCGCCGCCATGACGCCGGCCTGGGAGGCGAGGCCGCCATGGAGGGGCTTGGTGTGGGTGCCGAAGTTGCCGGTGATCCCGCCCGCCTGCGAGGCCGCGATGCCCCATGCGTGGCGCTGCTGGGCCGCGTTGAGGCCCAGCAGCCTGCCGGATACGGTGGCCGAGGTGAGGGGGCCGAACAAGGCCGTGCTGTGCAGGCCGTGGAACTGGTCGGCACGCCGGGGGACGATGCGCGAAAGCGCTTCCCCGACCTCGTAGCCCGCAATGTACGCCTCGAGGAGCTCGCGCCCGCTCCGGTTCTGTGTTTCGCCGGTCGCCAGCATGGCCGGAACGAGCACCACGCTCGGATGCCCGAAGCTGGAGCAGTCGTCGAAATCCAGCGTGTGCCCCAGGGTGCCGTTGACCAGCGCTGCGAGCCACGTGGATGTTTTTCCCGGCGTGCCCAGCACCGTGGCCTCGTTCGCGGTGCACCGATTAACGATTTCCTGCACCTTGACGCCGGGAGCCTCGCCCACGCCGGCCAGGGCGACACCGATCTGGTCGAGTATGGCCAGCTTCGCAATGTCGATGTCCCGCCGGGGGACCTGGTCCAGCGTTACGCCCTTTACGTAGTCCGCCAAAGTCTGTCCGAATTCCACGCTTCATCTCCCAGCTTTGAGGGAATTTCAACCGAACGGTAACACGATTCAGAATGCGGAAAGCGCACTATTACAATGGGGGCGCGTTGCATGGCGCAGCACGAATCACGCTTTCGGTTCCAGCGGGAATAAACCCCGCCCCAGCCTGTTTACCGGGGTGTATACAATGCGCTTTAACCTGAAGGAGGATTTTATGTGGCGAACGCTGGTACCAGCACTGCTGCTCGCAGGCTGCGCGCAACTGCCGCCCAGCCCGCAGGACATTCAGGCCAAGCGCTTCGAAGCCGTTCCCGGCAAGGCCGTCATCTACGTCGTGCGCACCCCGCTGGATTCGACGGAGATGAGCGGTCTGGCGCTGGGCAACAGCGGGCAGATCAACACGTTCGGGGGAACTTATTACCGGTGGGAAGTGGCCCCGGGCAGGCATCGCATCGCCGGAACCGTATCCGCGAACGAGTCCGTAACGTTGACGACCGCGCCGGGAAGGATCTATTTCCTGGAGCACACGGTGATGGGAGACCCGGACGATGGCGGGGTGCAGTCGACCGCGCTGCGGGAGATCGGCGACCAGGCGGGACGCACCCTTGTGATGCGCTCGGAATTGCTGGAGTAGCGCGGCGTCCGATCGTCGAGCCGGCTACCTGCCAACGACACCCATGTCCACCAGCATGGTACGCAGGAGCTGATACTCCGCATCGAGGTGCTTGCGCGTCTCCGCCGCGCCCGAGATTCCCTCGACCCAGGCGTTGTCCTCCAGCTCCTTCTTCCATCCCTCGGCTTCCACGAGCTTCGCGAAGGCCTGGTCCCAGAACGCCGTCTGGGGCGCGGTCAGACCCCTGGGTCCGGCGAATCCGCGCCACGCGAAGTATTCGGCGGCTATGCCCTGTTCGCGCAATGTCGGTACGGCGGCGAGCCGGCCTCCCTGTCGCTGGCCCGAGCTTACGCCCAGGATACGTATCGTCCCGTTCTGCATGTGGTGCTGCGCGCTGCCCGCCGTGCCAACCCAGACGTCCACGTGCCCGCCGATAGCGGCAATCATCCCCTGCCCGCCGGATGCATAGACCACGATCTTCAGCGCTTTGGGGTCTACGCCCGCCGCCTTCGCGATCATGCCGATGGCGATGTGGTTCTGGTTGCCGAGAGCGGTGGCGAACCCGAAGCTGACGGCGGACGGGTCCTTTCTGAGTATCGCGATCAGGTCCCTGCCGGTGGCGATCGTCGATTCCTTTCTCACCCAGGCCGCCAGGTACTCGCGCACCAGGATGTTGAGCGGCGTGAAATCCCGGTAGCCGAGCTGGCTCGTTCCGGTGATCTGGTTGGTCAGGAGGTTGGTGGACATCGTGATGAGGTAATGCCCATCGCCCGCATGCTGCGCGAGATACGCGTACGCCACATTCCCGGCGCCGCCGGGACGATTGAGGATGATGATGCCCGGCATCCCGGGAAACGACTGCAGGTACTTCTGCACGACGCGCGCCTGGCGGTCCGCCGCGCCGCCCGCGCCCGAGCCCACGACGAGCTCGACGGGCTTCGCCGGTTTCCACGATTGCGCTATAGCCCCGCCGACTAGAATCAGCGTCAAACCAATGACAACAGCGCCGAATTCGGTGTACCGCGAAGGTGACAGCAGCATGTAAAGTCTCCGTTCGTCTTGAGCACTTCGACTCCCCCGTTCCTCCGTTCCTCCGTTCGTCCTGAGCGTAGCGCAGCGGAGTCGAAGGATGAACGACTACGCCCAGGAAAGGCTGCGCGGGAGTCGAAGGGTTAACGCTTCATCTTTGCCTCTGATGTTTGCCGCGCGATAGCTGGTTGACTGCCCTCCAATCACCGCGAAACATCGCTTCTTTCTTGGCTCGGCTCCACCCCTTGATCCGAATCTCGGCCGACAGGACCTCCTCGCGAGTGGCACATTCTTGGGAGTAAGCTAACTCGACCGGCCTTCGATTCATCGTGTACCCCGGGATCTCGCCAGCTTGGTGCATGCCGAATCGCCGTTCGAGGTCGTCGGTATGGCCGGTGTAATACGAGCCGTCCGAGCAACGCGGAACGTATACCCAGAATGCCATAGCCTTTCGCCAGCGTTCACCCTTCGACTCCGCGGCGTGCGCGCTACGCTCAGGGCGAACGGGCTTTCTTGGTGTGTTGTCGTCGTGTTGAATCTCGTTCACGCCCCTCGGTCGTAGCCCGGCAGCACCCGCGCGTCGATCACGCAGATCTTGCCCG
>CAZQJF010000449.1:0-3709 GCA_964593735.1 uncultured Streptomycetaceae bacterium
GTCGTCCGGCTCCGCCGCCGCGGTCGGCGCGCGTATGGTGCCGGCCGCCCTCGGCACGCAGGTCGGCGGCTCGGTCATCCGCCCTGCAGCTTTCTGCGCCAACGTCGCGCTCAAGCCGACGATGGGCGCGATCAACCGCGGCGAGCGCCAGACGACGAGCATGAGCACGACCGGCGTGCACGCCGGCTCTATCGAGGACGTGTGGCAGGTCGCAATCGAGATCGCGCGCCGCGCCGGCGGCGATCCCGGCCGGCCCGGGCTCTTCGGTCCCGCGACGCCCCCGGCCGCCACGAAGCCGGAACGCCTGATCGTGCTGGAAACCGAGGGCTGGGCCGGGCTCGACTCCGCGAGCAAGTCGGCCTTCGAGGCGTTGCTCGAGAACCTGCGCAAGTCGGGCATCACGCTGCTGCGCCGCGGCGACCACGCGTGGATAGAGGCGATCGAGAAATCCATCGCCGACGCCGGCGACCTTGCCAACTCGATTACGCGCTGGGAGAACCGCTGGTACCAGAGCGCGCTGGTCGAGCTGCACCCGGAGGGGGTGAGCGCCCGCGCCAAAGCCGTGGTGAGAAAGGCCGAAGCGATGAGCCCCGAGGACTACCGTGCCCTTCTGCTGCGGCGCGCCGTGGCGCAGCAGTGCCACGCCGCCCTCGCGCCGCTTGCCGACGCAGCCATCACCTTGTCCTGCCCCGGGCCCGCGCCGCTGTGGTCCGGCGACGTTCCGGGCCAGCCGCTCGCGCCGCGCCCGACCGGCGATTCCGTGTTCAACACGGCCAGCTCCATGCTGTTCGCGCCGGCAGTCACGATGCCGCTGATGAGCGTGGGCGGCCTGCCGGTGGGCGTGCAGTTGCTGGGCCAGCAGCACGAGGATGCGCGCATGACGGCGATCGCGCGGTGGATGCTGAGCGCGGTGCCGCCCGTAGTCGCCTAGCGGCGGTGATGGGTGATGGGTGATGAAGTGATACAAAGTGACGATTCGCAGGAGGTCCTATGAAACTGTTGTGCTCTATTGCACTGCTCGCCGCCGCGCTGTTCCCGCCCGCGGCGGCAGCGTGTCCCGAATTGCTCAATCACAAGTTTGCCACCCTCCAGGGCGGTCAGCTCGACCTGTGCCGCCACGCCGGGAAGCCGATACTCGTCGTCAACACCGCGAGCAAGTGCGGCTATACCCCTCAATTCGAGAAGCTCGAATCGCTCAGCGCCAGGCACAAGGGCCGGCTGCTGGTGGTCGGGTTTCCGTCTAACGACTTCAACCAGGAGCTGGCGACCAACCAGGAGATCGCCAATTTCTGCAGGCTCACCTACGCGATCGAATTCCCGATGGTGGAGAAAGCGGCGGTGAGCGGCGCGGGCGCCATGCCGTTCTACCGGCAACTGCGCGCGGCGAGCGGCCGGGCGCCGCAGTGGAACTTCCACAAGTACCTGATCGCGCCCGACGGCAGGACGGTGATCAGCTTCGGGAGCGCCGTGGAGCCCGATTCCAGGGAGCTGCTCGGAAAGCTCGGGCCGATGCTCAAGTAGAGTCGCGACGATGCGATCCCGGGAACAATTCTTTTCGCTTCATCGCCAGGGATTCGTGCGCGTTGCCGCCTGCACGCCGCTGATTCGCGTGGGGGATCCCGCATCGAACACCGGGGAGACTCTCGCGCTCATGCGCGAGGGGGAAGCTCGACACGTCGACTTGATGCTGTTCCCGGAGCTCGGCATAAGCGCATACGCCATCGACGACCTACTGCTCCAGGACGCTTTGCTGGACGCCGTCGAAGCAGGGCTCGCCCGGCTGGCCGAGGAGTCGCGGGCGCTGCGGCCGGTATTCATCGTGGGAGCGCCCGTCCGGCGCAACGGCCGTCTGTATAACTGCGGCGTGGCCATTTCGCGCGGCCGGATCCTCGGCATCACCCCGAAATCGTTCCTGCCGAATTACCGCGAGTACTACGAGAACCGGTGGTTCGCGGCGGGCTTTGGCGTTTCGGGCCTGGATGTGAAGCTCGCCGGGCAGACGGCGCCGTTCGGGACGGACCTGATTTTCGCGGCCGCGGACCTGCCGGATTTCATTTTCCATATCGAGATCTGCGAGGATTTCTGGGCCGCGGATCCGCCCTCGACGCAGGGCGCCCTGGCGGGCGCGCTGGTTCTTTGCAATCTCTCGGCGTCGAATATCGTCGTGGGCAAGGCGGACGACCGCGCGATCCTTTGTGCCTCGCAATCGATGCGATGCATGGCCGCTTACGTTTATTCGGCGGCGGGGCCGGGGGAAAGCACGACCGACCTGGCGTGGGACGGACAGGCGACGATACACGAGCTCGGCGTTCAACTCGCCTGCACCGAGCGCTTTCCGGCGAGGAGCCAGATGTGCGTCGCTGACGTCGATGTCGAGCGCCTGCGGCTCGAGCGCATGCGCACGCTCACCTTCAACAGCGCCGCGGTCGCCGCGGGCCACCCGGAAACCGCTTTCAGGCGGATCGAGTTCGAGCACCGGCCCGTGTTCGAGAATGTGGGCCTGGAGCGCGCCATCGATCGCTTTCCGTTCGTTCCCGACAACGCGGAGAAGCTCGATCGGGATTGCTACGAAGCGTTCAACATCCAGGTCCAGGGCCTGATGAAGCGGATACAGGTGACGAACGGAGAACGCGTCGTCATCGGCATTTCGGGCGGCCTCGACTCGACCCACGCACTGATCGTTGCCGCCAGGACGTTCGACCGGCTGGGTCTTCCGCGCAAGAACATCCTGGGCTTCACGATGCCGGGATTCGCCACTTCGAAGGGGACCAAGTCGAATGCCTGGGCCCTGATGAACGCGCTGGGCGTAACCGGCGAGGAGATCGATATCAGGCCGGCGGCGCGGCGCATGCTCGAAGACCTGGGCCACCCCTACGCAAAGGGCAAGCCGGTCTATGACATCACGTTCGAGAACGTGCAGGCCGGGCTGCGCACCGACTACCTGTTTCGTCTGGCCAACCAGCGAAAAGGGTTCGTTTTGGGCACCGGCGACTTGTCGGAACTCGCGCTGGGATGGTGCACCTACGGCGTCGGCGATCACATGAGCCACTACAACGTGAACGGCTCGGTGGCGAAGACGCTCATCCAGTATCTCGTGCGCTGGGTGGTGAAGACGAAGCAGTTCGATCGGGCGGCCTCGGAGACCTTGCTTTCAATCCTCGACACCGAGATTTCACCCGAGCTCGTGCCGGCCGACGGCAAGGACGCCATGCAGAGCACGCAGTCGAAGGTGGGCCCGTACGAGCTTCAGGATTTTCACGTGTACTACATCACGCGCTACGGCCTGCGTCCGTCGAAGGTGGCGTTCCTGGCCTGGCACGCGTGGCGCGACGCCGCTCGCGGGCTGTGGCCGCCGGACTTTCCCGAAGAGGCGAAACACGCGTACAGCATCGCGGAGATCAAGAAGTGGCTCGGCGTATTCCTCTATCGCTTCTTCGAGATCAGCCAGTACAAGCGTTCCGCGCTGCCCAACGGGCCCAAGGTCACCTCCGGAGGCAACCTGTCCCCGCGCGGGGACTGGCGCGCGCCCTCCGACGGCAGCGCGACCGTCTGGCTGGACGAACTCGAGCGCAACGTGCCGGGAAGCGCCGGCTCGAAGGCCGCGAAGCCGCGAAAGAAGATACGAGCCTCGACGCGAAGGCGGTAAGGAACCGCCCGCCCGGGTGAGCCGGACATCAGGAAAACTCTCAACAAGTCATCCTCGCGAAGG
>CAZQJF010000450.1:0-3701 GCA_964593735.1 uncultured Streptomycetaceae bacterium
TCGGTCATCACCTTCGACGCCACCCGCATCGCCGCTTTCGCGGGGGCGGGCAGTTCCGCTCCGCCGTGCTGCAGCGCGCTCGTGGCGTGCCGCGCCTCGTCGACTTTCATCTCCTCCACCACCGCCCGGCTTTTTTGATCTTCCACCGGCAGGCGCGCGAGGTGTCCATCGAGATGCGCCACTACCTGGCGCTCGGTCTCGGCGAGAAAGCCCAGGCTCCAGCGGTCCCCAAGCAGGCCGGCCGCCGCGCCGATCGCAAATGATCCCGCGTAGAACAGCGGATTCAAGAGGCTCTTGCGGGCGCCCAGTTCCTCGATACGGCGCTCGGTCCAGGCCAGGTGCTCCGTTTCTTCCTGCGCTGCCTGGTCGAGCGCGGCTCTCGCGCCCGGCTCACGGGCCGTGAGCGCCTGTCCCTGGTACAGGGCCTGGGCGCAGATTTCCCCGGTGTGATTCACCCTCATCAGCGCTGCCGCGCGGCTGCGCTGCGTGGCGGACATCTCCTGCTGCGGGAGGTCCTCTCCCGGCATGGCACGCGCCGAGCGCGCCGGGCCGAAGACGGTGCGCAGGCCCTTGTCGAAAACGGTGATCAGCTCGTCCAGCGTCGGCAGGTTTCGCGGCAGCATGTTATGGCCTTTCCCGTTGCATTCTAGAGCCACAGATAAACAGATGAACAAAGATTTCAAACCCGAAAGTACATTTCAGCCGCAGATACACGCAGATACACGCAGATTTCAAAAACCAGAATTCAGTTCATTGATCTGCGCTTGAATTGGAAGTTGCAGTTATCCGCGTTTATCTGCGTTTATCTGCGGCCAGATTGCCCTGGAACTTTGGGTGATCTTATCCGTGTTTATCTGTGTGTATCTGTGGCTAAGTTCTATTCTTGATCTTGAACGAAGCGATTCAGGCAGCCGGCGCGAAGAGGCGCGCCAACTCCGCGCCGGGATCCGCAGCGCGCATGAACGCCTCGCCCACCAGGAAGCACTGCACGCCGCGAGACACCATCGTGTGCACGTGATCCCGCGTGAGAATTCCGCTTTCAGTCACAACGATGCGCCCCTTCTGGACGCGGTCGAGCAGGGCGAGCGTCGTCTCCAGACGGGTTTCGAACGTGCGCAGATCGCGGTTGTTGATGCCGATGAGCGGGGTCTTGAGCCCGAGGGCGCGGTCCAGCTCGCCGGCGTCGTGCACTTCCACCAGCACCGCCATGCCAAGCTCCACCGCCGCCGCTTCCATCTCGTGCATGCGGCCGTCATCGAGCGCCGCGGCGATCAGCAGGATGCAATCCGCGCCCGCGGCCCTGGCCTCGCAGACCTGGTAGGGATCGATCGTGAAATCCTTGCGGAGCACGGGAAGCTTGCAAGCGGCGCGCGCTTGCTCGAGATGAGCGAGCGCGCCTTGGAAAAACTGCTCGTCCGTCAGCACCGAAAGGCAGGCGGCGCCGCCGCGCTCGTAACTCACCGCTATCGCGGCCGGTTCGTAGCGGCTGCGCAACACGCCCCTGCTCGGGCTTGCCTTCTTGATCTCCGCAATTACGGCTGACCTGCCAGCCGTAATTGTCGAGCGCAGTGCGCCTACGAAATCGCGCACCGGCACCGCTTCCCGGGCCTCACGTTCCAGTGCGGCGAAAGGCCTATCCCTCTTCGCGCGCGTAAGCTCGTCCGCCTTGACCTCGAGGATGTGCCGCAGAACGTCTGACATATGCACTAACCGCGGAGACGCGGAGGCGCGGAGGTGTCGTCGAAATTGTTCACCAGACAGCACCGCCACATTGATTCTCCCTCTGCGTCGCCGCGCCTCTGCGGTTCATTCGACTTGCACGCTGCGGGTGTAAGCCACGAACTGATCCAGTTTCTTGCGCGCAGCGCCGCTGGCAATTGCCGCTTGTGCTTTCCTGATCCCCTCCGCGACCGACGGAACGAGACCGGCAACGTAGATGCTCGCGCCCGCATTGAGCGCCACGATGTCGCGCGCCGCGCCGGGGTCGTTCGCCAGCGCGGAGAGGACCATGGCTTTCGACTGTTCGATCCCTTCGACCCGGATCGCCTCCAGCGGGTGGAGTTGCAATCCGAAGTCCTGCGGAGCAACGCTGTATTCGCGGATCTGGCCGTCCTTCAGCTCTCCCACCATGGATGGGCCGGAAATCGAGATTTCGTCGAGCCCCTCCATGCCGTGGACCACCATCACGCGCCGGCTGCCGAGCCGCTGCAGCACCCGCGCCTGGATGCCGACGAGATCGGGATGAAATACTCCCATCAGCTCCTGCTTCGCGCCCGCGGGATTGGTGAGCGGCCCGAGGATATTGAATATGGTCTTGACGCCAAGCTCCCGCCTTACCGGCGCCGCGTGCTTCATCGCGCCGTGATGGTTGGGCGCAAACATGAAGCCGACCCCGACTTCGTCTATGCAGCCGCCGATCTGCTCCGGCTTGAGGCTGATATTTGCGCCCAGCGCCTCGAGCACGTCGGCGCTGCCCGACTTGCTGGAAACCGACCGGTTGCCGTGCTTGGCGACGCGCGCGCCCGCCGCGGCGCAAACGAAAGCCGCCGCCGTCGAGATGTTGAACGTATGGGCACCGTCCCCGCCGGTGCCGACGATATCGGTCAGGCTGTCGGGATCCCTCACCGGCACCTTGGTGGCGAACTCGCGCATCACCGCGGCCGCGCCGGCGATCTCGCCGATCGTTTCCTTCTTCACCCGCAGGCCGGTGATGATGGCCGCGATCAATACCGGCGAGACTTCGCCGCTCATGATGCTGCGCATCACGGAGGTCATTTCCTCCTGGAAGATCTCGCGATGCTCGATGACACGGGCCAGCGCTTCCTGCGGCGTCATGATTTAACTCCATCAGGTCTCGACAGAAAATTCTTCAGCAGCGCGTGGCCATGCTCGGTCAGTATAGCCTCGGGATGGAACTGCACGCCCTCGACCGCGAGTGACTTGTGGCGCACGCCCATGATCTCCCCGTCTTCGGTCCAGGCGCTGACCTCGAGGCAATCGGGCAGGCTCGAGCGTTCTATCGCGAGCGAATGATAGCGGGTTGCGTTGAAGCCATCGGGCAGCCCGTGAAACACGCCGCGGCGGTCATGATGGATGGTGGAAATCTTGCCGTGCATGAGCTGCCCCGCGTGGACGATCCGGCCGCCGAACGCCTGGCCTATGCTCTGGTGCCCCAGGCACACTCCCAGGATCGGCGTCTGGCCGGAGAAGCGCTCGATGAGCGGCACCGAGACGCCGGCTTCTTTGGGCGTGCACGGCCCGGGCGAGATCACGATATGCGCGGGCTTCATCCGCCCGACCTCGTCGAGGGTGACTTCGTCGTTGCGGACGACCTTCACTTCCTCGCCCAGCTCGCCCAGGTACTGCACCAGGTTGTAGGTGAAGGAATCGTAGTTGTCGATGACCAGTACCATAAAACCCTCAATCGATCCTGGTGTCCAGGCCCGTTTCGGCCATTTCCGCCGCCCGCAGCAGCGCTCTCGCCTTGCTTTGCGTTTCCTGCCATTCGGCGGCGGGCTGTGAGTCGGCTACGATGCCTCCGCCCGCCTGCACGTACAGCTTCCCGTTCTTGACCACACCGGTGCGCAGCGCAATGGCCACGTCCATGTTGCCGTGAAAGCCCAGGTAGCCGACCGCGCCGGCGTAGACGCCGCGCTTCACCGGCTCCAGCTCGTCGATGATCTCCATCGCGCGCACCTTGG
>CAZQJF010000451.1:0-3699 GCA_964593735.1 uncultured Streptomycetaceae bacterium
TGGAGTCGCGCCGGCAGCCGCCGGCGGCTGCTCGACGCGCTTCAGGCGCGTGTCCAGATCGACGTACATATCGCGCTGGCGCTTCGCAGCCATCTGAACCTCGTGGCCCAGCACTTCCATCTGGCCGCGCATCTGCTTCAACTCCTGGCGCAGCATCTCGAGCTGCTGAACGAGCTCGAGCGCCGGATTCGTCGACGACAGCGATTTCAGCGTGTCTTCCATCCGCGCCAGGCGCGCGGCGCCCTCGTCGTTCTGCTGCTTGAGCGCATCGATGCGCCGGGACTGCTCGGCGATCTGCTTGCGCGCGAGGTCGTCGCCGCCGAAGAGCTGCGCGTGAGACGGGTCGGCAACAAGCACTCCGGCGATCAAGAGGATTAGAACTGATTTCATAAATGGCTGTTGTTCGCCCTTCGACTCCGGCCGTTCGTCCTGAGCGTAGGAGGCACGACGGAGTCGAAGGATGAACGGGCGCAGTTTATCCTGAGCGTATCTCCGTTCATGCTTCGACTCCGGCAAGGCCTACGCTCAGCACGAACGGAGAGGAGTCGAAGGGCTCAGGGCGAACGGGCATTTATGAATGAGTTCTAGTGAAACGCGCATTTCCCTCGCGCGCCCCTCACCTTAGCCCGCCGCCTTCGCAGCTCTCCCCAACGCGGGGAGAGGGAACTCTTGAAATTGGTGACCGTCACTCGACACGCGTACGCGACACGTGACACTCGCAGTTACTCGCCCTGATAGACGATGTCGCCCCGTCGATTCTGCGACCAGCAGCTTTCCGAGGCGTCGGCGCAGCGCGCCTTCTCCTCGCCAAAGCTCACGGTCTCGATCTGGTCCGCCTTCACACCCAGGACCTGCATCATCTGCTTGACCGCGTCGGCGCGGCGCTGGCCCAGCGCCAGGTTGTACTCGCGGCTGCCGCGGTCGTCGGCGTTGCCCTCGACGCGCATCTTCCTGCCGCCGTTCTGCTGCAGGTACCTGGCGTGGGCGGAAACGACGGGCTTGTACTCGTCCTTGACGAGATTGCTGTCGTAGTCGAAGAAGATGCTGCGCTTGGAAAGGATGCTCTTGGGATCCCTCAGCGGGCTGCCTGCGAACTCGTCCTTTGTTAATCCCCTGGATTTCGCCGACTGATCCGCCGGAACAACCGGGGCGCGCTCCACCACGGGTGGCCCGCCCATATCCGGCCTGGCCTCCTCGACCACGGCGCCCTTTTGATCATCGGTAGAGGTAGTGCTGCATGCGGCAAGCGTGGCCAGCATCAACGCGCTCAACAAGATTCGCTTCATGGCTCGATCTCCTAAAGAGTTACTGTTTCAAAAGCGGACCCCATGCCGGCTCGCGCACGTCGCCGGCGTCCGAAGGGAGCCGCAGTTTCACTCTGCCGTCGCTCGAGACCGCGGACAATATACCACGCCCCCTCACCTCGGTTGCGTAGAGAATCATCCTGCCGTTCGGCGCGAACGTCGGCGATTCGTCCACGACGCCATCGGTCAGCACCTGGACCTGGCGCGTGGCAAAATCCTGCACGGCCACGTTGAAGCGTGAGCCGTTACGCTGTATGAACGTAAAGCCTTTGCCGTCGGGGTTATGCCGGGGGGATACGTTGTAAGAACCCTCGAAAGTGACCCGCTCGGGCTGGCCGCCGGTCGCCGCCACCCGGTAGATCTGCGGGCTGCCGCCACGATCGGAAGTGAAGATCACCTGGCGCCCGTCCGGTGAAAAATTGGGCTCGGTGTCGATCGCGGAGCTGTGGGTAATGCGCGTCGCCCCGCCGCCATTGACGCCGATCATATAGATCTGCGAGCCGCCATCCTTGGTGAGCACCACCGCGAGGCGCGAGCCGTCGGGTGACCACGCCGGCGCGCTGTTGCTGCCCCAGAAACTGGCGACCGCCCTGCGCCCGCCGGTCGTGACCGATTGGACGTAAACCACGGGCTTCTTGTGCGGCGGCTCGAACGACACATAGGCGACGCGCGAGCCGTCGGGCGACCACGAGGGCGATATGATCGGCTCGTTCGAGGCAAGGATCGTCTGCGCGCCGTAGCCATCGGCATCGGCTACCTGGAGCTCGAAGCGCTGCTTGCCGTGCTTGACCACGTAGACGATGCGCGTGGCGAACACGCCGGGGTCGCCCGTCAGCTTTTCGTAAATGATGTCGGCTATCTTGTGCGCGGTGAGCCGGAGCTGGGCCGCGGACGCGGTGTAGGCGAAGCCCGCAAGCTGCGCCTGCTTGGTCACGTCCATCAGGCGGAAATGCACGTCGTAGCGCCCGTCGGATCGCGGCGAAATACTCCCGATAACAACCGCATCGGCGCCTCGCGTGCGCCATGTGCCGTAGTTGACGTCCTGCGGATCGTGCGGGGGGGGGGTCAGCCCGCCGGCGTCGACCATCTTGAACAGTCCGCTGTTCGTGAGATCGGCGGCGACGACCGGAGTGACTTTCTGGGCAAGGCCATCTTCCGCGCGAAACGGAACGATGGCTATCGGAATCTGCCGGGCGCCCGAGCCGACTATCTCTATCGTGAGCGCGGAATGAGCGCGGGCGGCGAAGAGACCCTGCACGAAAATGAGCAGGAAAATGAGCGCGAAACACAGCGCCGCGCGGAAAATCGTCGCTCGTTCAGCGAGCATCAACGTCATGTGGCCGGATTATACCCGTCCAGGTTCCCTCTTATTGTTCTTTGGGTCGGAATGCCGGCTTTAGTTCCCGGAAATCCATGGCGCCTGAACATACCGCCGCGCCCGCGGCTGCGTCAATTCTTCGGCCTGATCTTGAGATGGAGCTCGCGGAAATCCTTGAAAAGCGCCGGATCCGGCGGCAGCGGCAGCGGCTGCGCCTTGAGGATGGCGCGCTCCACGGCGTTGTCCCAAGCCGCCGTCCCGCTGGGCTTCCTGGTCTTCGCACCCAGGACCTCGCCGCCGGGCAGCAGGACGACGTCGAATTCGACTTCGGGATTGCCCTGGAGATTGGGCGGCTCGATGATAAAGCGCCTGACCTTCTCCTCGATCCGCCGCTTGTACTCGTCGATCAGCTTCTGCTGCGCCGTCGCCTGCTGCTGCGCGATCTTCCTCAGGGCGTCTTCCTGCTCGCGTCTGGCCCGCTGCGCCTCGGCCTCTTTCGCCTGCTGCTCCTTGAACACCGCCAGGCGCTTCTGCTCCTGTTCGCGTTTCTGCTTCTCCGCGAGCGCCAGCTCCTGCGCCTTGCGCTCCTTCTCCTTCTTCTCCTGCAGTGCGATATCCGGCTTGACCGCCGGCTTGGGCTCCGCCTTGGGCATGGCCTTGGCGACCGGCTTCGGTTCCGGTTTCAGCTCGGCCTTCGGAACGGGCTTCGCGACGACCTTGGGCGGCGCCGGCGGTTCCGGCGCGGGCTCCGGCGCCGCCTCGGGCTTCGGTACCGAAACCGGCGGCAGGTTGTTCCACAGGTCCACCACCATGGCTTCCTGCGGGCGCTTCTGCCAGCTCACACCGAACACCAGCAGCGCTAAAAACAGCAGGTGCATCACCAGCGCCATGGCGCCGGAAAGCGCCCGCTCGTTGGGCGTGTGGAAGGGGTCCGCCGTCATGCGGGCTAGGGGTTCGAGCGCGGCTTCGCGAGCAGCCCCACCTTCCGCACCTGGTTCTGCTGCAGCATGTCCATCACTTCCAGCACCGCCTCGTAGCGCACGTCCTTGTCGGCCGCGATCACCACCGCCTGCTCCG
>CAZQJF010000452.1:0-2415 GCA_964593735.1 uncultured Streptomycetaceae bacterium
TCAACGAACTCTTAAACCTTGAACCTTGAACGTTGAACCTTGAACGTTGAACCATCAAGTGGCGCTGCCGCGCGGCTTGGGCTCGGATTTCTCCAGGTCGATCCCGTTGGTATCGATGAGGTCCTGGCCGACGAGTATGGGTGACTTGAAATGTATCGCCAGCGCGATGGCGTCGGAGGACCGGCTGTCGAACACCTTGGTCGTCCCGCGCACGACGACCGTGAGCGCCGCGTGATAGGTGCGCTCCTTGAGCGTGACGACGACCTGCGTCACCTTGCCGTCGAAGCCCTCGAGCACGGTGCGCATGAGATCGTGCGTCAGCGGGCGCGGGAGCTTCTGGCCCGTGAGCACCGCTTGGATGGACTGGGCGACGACGGTGTCCACGAAAATGGGGATCGCCTTGTTTCCGATCCTGAGCAGCACGACGGGGCCGGCCTGGGAAATCCGCACCTCGACGTGCTGGACCTGGACACGCCCCGCTTCCGCGTCCGTGCCGGGCTTGCTTTCCGCCGCACCGGACGCGGCAGGCAGCGCAAGCGCGAGGCCGGCGAGCGCGAGGAACACTGCGAGTTTGCCGGGCAGGTGCATGACTTTCTCCTGAAGGCGAAATGAGGGCGTATGGGTGCGCCGGCGGCAGACAGAAACATTGTAGGGCAAATGCTCGCGCGCTCGTAACGTTCAGCGTTTTTCTGGCATCATGGGCAAGACTGCACCCAAGGCGGAGGAACGGCAATGAACGCTCGCTGGCCCCTTTCGATGATGTTCGCTGCAGCGCTGGCGGCGCCGGCCGGCGCGCCGGCCCAGGCCTACCCCGCGAAATCCATCCGCTTCGTGCTGCCGTTCGCCGCGGGCAGCGCCGTGGACGTGCTGGCGCGTTTTTACGGGCAGAAGATGTCCGAGAACTGGAAGCAGCAGGTGGTGGTGGACAACCGGACCGGCGCCAACGGCATCATCGGCACGGAACTTGCCGCGCGCGCTCCCGCCGACGGCTACACGGTCTATCTCGGCAACATTGCGACGCTCGCGATCAACCCGAACCTGTACGCCAAGCTGCCGTTCGATGTCGTGCGGGATTTCGCGCCAATCTCGCTCACTGCTGCGATCAACAACTGCTTTATCGTGCATCCTTCGCTTCCCGTCAAATCGGTGAAAGAGCTGATCGCATTCGTCAAGGCGCGCCCCGGCCAGTTGAACTACGCTTCCGGCGGCATCGGCAGCGCGCAGCACATCCCGATGGAGATGCTGAAGTCCATGACCGGCATGAGTATCGTGCACGTGGTCTACAAAGGGCTGAGCCCCGCTTTCAACGACGTCGTCGCCGGGCAGGTACCGATGATCATTGCGGGCGTAGTGACGGCGCTGCCGTTTCACCAGAACGGACGTTTGCGAATACTGGCCACCACCGCCGCCAAGCGCACGGCCGTGACCCCCGATATTCCCACCATGGTGGAGGCGGGCGTGCCGGGCTACGAGTATGATTCGTGGACCGGGTTCCTCGCGCCCACCGGCACGCCGCCGGATATCATCTCGAAACTCAACGCCGAGGTGGTGCGCATCACGCGGCTTCCCGAAACGAACGAGCGCCTGCCGGGTTTCGAATGGATCGGGAGTTCCCCCCAGGCGTTCGCCGATCACATCAAGTCCAACATCGCTCGGGTCGGCAAGGTGGTGCGGGAAGCGGGAATCAAAGCGGAGTGACGGGAGGCCTGTTGCGCCGCATCCGATAATCACGCGGACGCGTAACATGACTAACGGCGCGGGTTACTAGCGCCGATCTACGCCACGTCGGATCACGAGGAGGGAGTGATGGCGCCGGTTGCGGAACGGACGGTCGCGGTTCACTCGCTGGTCGTGCGTATCACCCATTGGATCAATGCCATAGCCATCCTCATCATGGTGATGTCCGGATGGCGCATTTATAACGCCTCGCCGCTCTTCGATTTCAAGTTTCCTGCTGCATGGACCCTGGGCGGCTGGCTCGCCGGCGCGTTGCAATGGCACTTCGCCGCCATGTGGCTCCTCGCCGTGAACGGCCTCGTCTACGTCGCTTACGGCATGTTCTCGGGACACTTCCGGCGCAAGCTCCTGCCGGTTTCGCCGGGCGCCGTGTTCCGCGACCTCGGGCAGGCGCTGCGCGGTAAGCTGGCGCACGAAGACTTGCGGCTTTACAACGCCGCGCAGCGCGCCGCGTACCTGGGCGCGATAGTCCTCGCCGTCGTCCTGATCCTGTCGGGACTGGTGATCTGGAAGCCGGTGCAGTTTCAGACGCTGGGCCTGCTCATGGGCGATTACGAAGGCGCGCGCTACGTGCACTTTATCGCGATGGCGGCGCTCCTCGCTTTCGTCGTCGTCCACGTCGTGATGGTGGCGCTGGTGCCGCGGACCTTCCCGAGCATGTTCACCGGCCGCGTTCGC
>CAZQJF010000452.1:2515-3686 GCA_964593735.1 uncultured Streptomycetaceae bacterium
CGAACAGCTTGAAGGACCAGCCGCGCAAGCAGATCGCGCAACTGGAGCGGCGGCTCTTCCTGCGGCAGGGCCTGAGCCTGGGCGCGATCGCCTTGCTCTCGGGCTGCAACGTGACCGACGGGGAGTCGGTGCAGAAAGCGCTCCTCGCGATGTCGCGCTGGAACGACCGCGTCCAGGACTGGATCTTCGACCCCGGCCGGCTGGCACCCGAGTTTCCGGAAAGCCGGATCACCATGCCGTTCCCGTTCAACGCGTACTACGGGATGAACGAGGTGCGGCGCGTGGACCCGGCGACCTACAAGCTGGAGATTTCCGGACTCGTTCGCGAAAAAAAACCATGGACGCTGCCCGAGCTCTACGCGCTGCAGCCGCAGGTGTCGCAGGTTACCCGCCATATCTGCGTTGAAGGCTGGAGCGCGATCGGCAAATGGAGCGGGGTGCGCTTCAGCGATTTCCTGCAGCGCATCGGCGCGGACCTCACCGCGAAGTACGTGGGCTTCAAGTGCGCGGACGACTACTCGACCAGCATCGATATGCAGACGGCGCTGCATCCGCAGACCCTGATGACGTTCCGGTTCGTCGACCAGGTACTGCCGGCGGAGTTCGGCTTCCCGATGAAATTGCGCATACCGACCAAGCTCGGGTTCAAGAATCCCAAGCATGTCGCGGCCATCTTCGTCACCAACGATTATCCGGGCGGCTATTGGGAGGACCAGGGGTACAACTGGTACAGCGGGTCCTGAAGGATGAAGGATGAAGGATGAGGGATGAGGGATGAAGGATGAAGGATGACGAATCTATGACCAAGCTTATCGTGCTGGTGTTCGCGTCGTGCATGTCGCTTGCCGTGGGCTGCGCTTACGCCCAGGACACGAGGAAGGACGACATGAAGAAGGACATGAAGAAAGAAGAGATGATGAAGGACATGTCCAAGGGCGAGATGATGAAGGACGATATGAAAAAGAGCGACATGAAGAAGGGCATGAAGAAGGACATGAAGAAGAAGGACGAGATGAAGAAGAAGGACGAGATGAAGTAGACTGACGCGCAGCCATGAAATGACCGGCCGTGGCCGGTCTTTTTTTGGGACGCGCTCCGCGGAGCGCAAGCACTTCCGACCGGTCCGGAGCAGCACCACGGCGTTTGACCGGCAACGCCTGCCGTCGCTAGA
>CAZQJF010000453.1:0-3683 GCA_964593735.1 uncultured Streptomycetaceae bacterium
GCTGGCGCTGCCCGCCGGAGAGCTTGACGCCGCGCTCGCCGAGATCCGTGTCGAAACCTTGCGGCAGGCGCTCGATGAATTCCAGCGCATGCGCCGCCGCGCACGCTTCCCGCACCATCCGGTCGGATGCATCAGGCCGGCCGAAGCGCACGTTTTCCGTGACGCTCGCCGCGAAGATCACCGGGTCCTGCGGCACCAGGGCGGCCGCGCGGCGCAGATCATGGGGATCGCAATGCCGGATGTCGGCGCCGTCCAGCAGGATGCGCCCCGAAGACGGATCGTAGAAGCGCAGTATCAATGCGAAGGCGGTCGACTTGCCCGCCCCCGACGGCCCGACCAGCGCAACGCGCTCTCCCGGGTCTATGGTGAACGAGACCGGGCCGAGCGCACTCGTCTCCGGGCGCGCGGGATAGGCGAACACCACCTCGTCGAAGCGGATCGAGCCCGTCACGCGCGAGGGCAGCCGGATGGGGGGCCGTGCGACTTCGAGCACGGGCCGCGTGTCGAGCAGTTCCATCAGGCGCTCGGTGGAGCCCGCCGCACGCTGGATCTCTCCCCAGACTTCGGACATCGTTCCGGCTCCGCTCGCGACTATGACCGCGTAGAAGATGAACGCCGAAAGCTCGCCCGCGGTGAGCCGTCCTGCGAACACGTCGTGCCCGCCTATCCACAGGATCACGCCGATCGCGCAGAACCCGATCAGCATCACGGAAGAGATGAGCCACGCCTTCACGCGCACCCGATGCAGCCCGGCGGCGTAGGCCGCTTCGACCGACTCCGAAAACCGGGACTGGGTGCGCGCCTCGTGCCCGTACGCCTGTACGGTCCGTATCTCATGGAGCGATTCGTCGACGTGCGCCGAAACGTCCGCCACGCAGTCCTGGTTGACGCGCGAAAGGCGCCGTACGCGCCGTCCCAGCAGGAGTATGGGCACGATGGTCGCGGGCACGCCCAGCACGACCAGCGCGGCGAGCTTGATACTGCTCGCGAAGAGCAGCACCAGGGCGCCCAGCATCATGAGGAACGTTCGCAGGAACATCGAGAAACCGAAGCCGATGACCTGCCGGATCTGCTCGGTATCGTTGGTGAGGCGGGAGCTGACCTCTCCGGTGCGCGCTGAATCGAAGAACGCGGGCGACAGGGTCAGCACGTGAGCGAAGACGGTATTGCGGAGATCGGCGATGACCCGCTCGCCGGTGCTCATCATGAGGTAAAAGCGCACCCAGGTGGCGCACGCGAGCACCACTGCTAGCGTCACGACGGCGGCGAGCGCGGCATTGAGCAGATTCGGGTCGCCGGTGCCGAACCCGGCGTCTACGACATGCCGCAGCCCCTGCCCCAGCGCCAGCACGCAGCCGGCCGCGACCACCAGCGCCCCGAGCGCGCCGGCAATACGGCGGCGATACGGCAGGAGAAAGCGGCCGAGGCGGGCGAGATGATGCAGATCGCCCTTGGGCGGGGAAACAAAGGACGGGTTGGTGGCCACCGAGTTATCGTAACACCAAAGAATCCATCGACAGGATTTTTACTTTACCGAATAGGAAGTTATGGATGATAGTTACAATTCCATGACCGCCGCCTACAGCCGCTGGCAGCCGTGTTGCCTGCGAGGCAGTTGAAGGCCTACCCTTCGATCGTCCCCGGTCTGCGCGTTCTCCCGTTGAAATCCCGCCGGGCCGGGCGTAGCATGGCTGCACAAGTTCAAAGACCATGAAGGGAGGCTCGTTGACCTTTACCGGAGAGGAGTCTCGTCATGTGTTACGAGTACGACTGGATGCAGAAACCGCAAGTAAACGAGGAATTGCGCAAGGCCCAGGAGAAGGCTGATGTGCTGAAGACGCAGAGCACCACAGCGCCGCCCAAACCGGCAGAGCCGCCGCGGACCAGAGAGTCCGTTCCGGCCTGAGCAAAAAACCCCGCGATCGCGGGGTTTTTTTATGGTCTCGCCCGCATCGAAAACGCGAACAGGACGATGGTAACCGTGAGTAGGACGAGCGCGCTCAACGCAAGCGACCAGTGTATCCCGATCAGGCTGCCCAATATGCCTACCGTTACCCCGCTGAAAGCGCGCAGGCCGTTGTTGGACACGTAATAGACCCCGATCAGCCGGCCGCGCAGATGAGGCGGCGCCTCGAGTTGTACCAGCGCCTGCGCCATCGCGACGGCGGCGAGGTTCAGGAATCCGGCCACGACCATGAGCGCCACAGCCAGTGGAAAGCTCGTGGCGGCGGCAAATCCGGTCATGGTGATGCACCAGAGTATCGTCAGCGCAATCGCAGTCTGGGGACGGGCCGGCAACAATGCCCTGGCTTCGAGAGTGATGCCCGCCGTCAGGGCGCCCGCGGCACTGGCGGTGAGCAATATGGTGTAGGAAGCGCCGGTGTCCGCGGTCCCGAGATCGTGCGCGAACTCCGGCATCTGGGCCTGGAATGCGTTGCCGACGAGGAGCGATGACGCGCCCACCAGGAAGATCATGGAAACGATAGTGCGGTTGCCGGCAACCTCCCGCAATACCGCCAACGCATCCGCAATGCCGCCCGGGCGCGCTGCCGCCGCCGCATCGGCGCGCCGGCGCTCGCCGGCATAGGGAGCCTTACGCAGCCACCAGATGAGCGGGATGTAGAACAGCACGTTCACGAGCAAGCCCGCGACGGGGCCGAGCAGCAGCATCAGCCCGCCGCCCACCGCGGGGCCGAGGAGTATCCCCAACTGGCGGCTGGTGGCGCTCAGCCGGACCGCGCTGACGATGTGCTCGCGACCGACGATGTCGTGTAGCATCACCTGCGCGGCGGGGCCCCACAGCACCCCTGCCATTCCGTGCACGACGAGCAGAACCGCCGCGTGCCACATCTCGAGCGTATCGGTAATGAACAGCACCGCCCATGCGACGGAAACGCTCATGAAGAGCAGTTGCGATAGCTGGATGATCCGGCGGCTGTCGTAACGATCGGCGAGCGCGCCGAAGAAAACGGAGAACAGGAGAAACGGCAGCCAATGGCTCAATACCGCGAATCCGGCCAGCGCCGGGGAATGGAATTTCTCGAACATGACCCAGTAGCTGATGACGTGCTCGATGTTGTCGGCCATCATCGCCAGGGCCGTGGTCACGAAGTAGACGCGGAAACCCGGATGACGAAGCGCCGCAAAGGAACGCGGGCGTGCTCCGCCGGGCTCTCCCCCTGGCACCGGAGCGGCCGCGGACGGTGGAGTCTCGTTCATGTTGGCGGAAGGGGCGCCGCCGGCGGCGGACGCCCGAAAGTGGAGCCCGTGCGACCGGGAGCCGCCTCAGGAACCTCGAGGCGGCCGCGGCATCCGGGGCAATCGTATGATTGGATAAGAGGCGGTTTTCCGTAGGAGAGAGCGACTACCCCGCGCGCGTTCGCCAGCGGGTCTGCCCGCGCCGCGCTTCAGTGACTCGCCAGCCTGGACTCTTCCTGCAGCCGCACGACAACCAGGATGAGAAATGTCGCCACCGCGAGTACCAGCAGGGTGCTGATCGCGCCGAACTCCCACACCGGCCGGCAATCCGGGACGCCCCACGAGCCGGCGGTGCAGGAATGCACGTATTCCCAGATGAAATTCCTGTTTCCCATGGATCCCCTTCTATTCAGAAACTACGATACGCAAACACTCATTTGAAGCGATTTTCTTCCAGCATATTGTACGCGCCGGCGCGGCGGCTG
>CAZQJF010000454.1:0-3679 GCA_964593735.1 uncultured Streptomycetaceae bacterium
CGCCTTACACCGGCGCCCGCGTGCGTCACCTGTCCGTTGATCTCACCGACGCGCGCGACACGCGCGCCAGGATCGGCGCGTTGGCCGACGTTACGCACCTCTGCTATTGCGTGCGCGCCGATCACCCCGAAGGCGTGCCAGAGTCGGAAGCGCTCAACGCGGCGCTGCTGCGCAACCTCGTGGAAGCGCTGGAACCGGCCGCGCCGCGCCTGGCGCACATCAACCTCGTGCATGGAACGAAATACTACGGCCATCACCTTGGCCCGTGCGCGGTCCCGGCGGTCGAAGAGGGGCCGCGCGGCCCCGGCGGGACGTACTATTTCGCGCAGCAGGATTACCTGTCCGCGCGAGCCGCGGGCGCGCGATGGACGTGGAGCATCGCCCGCCCGCACGCCTTCTGCTACACGGAGACCGACAACCCGCGCTCGCTCGTGCTGGTCATCGCGGTCCTGGCGGCGGTGCAGCGCGAGCTGAAGCAGCCGCTCTTCTTTCCCGGCAGCGCAAGAAGCTACGAGGCACGCACGCAGTTCACCGAACTTGGGCTCCTGGCGCGGGCTATCGAGTGGATGGCGAGCGCGCCGCAATGCGCGAACCAGGCATTCAACGTGGTGAACGGCGACTACCCGCGCTGGAGCGAGCTGTGGCCGCAGCTCGCTGCCATGTTCGCACTGGAGGCGGGGCCACCGGCGGCGGTCCGGCTCGGGCACTACATGTCGGACAAAGCGCCGGTGTGGGACGCGATCGTAGCGCGACACGGGCTCAAGGCGAGCGCGCTCGACCGGCTGGTTTTATGGAACTATGGGGATTACGCGTTCGCTCCGGAATGGGACATAATGTCCTCGATGGAAAAGGCGCGCCGGCTCGGATTCGATGGGCGCGAAAACACGCCCGACATGTTCGCGCGGTTGTTCGCCGGCTACCGGGCCGAGCGCATCATTCCGTAGAGGGCCTGAACAAAAGACGCCTCTTCCCTCATCCCAACCCTTCTCCCGGGGGGAGAAGGGCTTGTCTTCCCTCTCCCTCCGGGAGAGGGTGAGGGTGAGGGAAAGAAGCTGCGCACTTAGACGGTAACGAAATGAGGGGATACTCCCCCTCATGCTCCCCTACATCAGGGGCCGTAACCTTCATTTTGTTACGGCCTCTCAGTCAAGATATTGCAGGAGGCGCAAGAAATGAAATTCGATCTCGCCAGGGCGGTCTGCGCGGGCATCGCGCTCGCAGCGCTCGCGCAGCCGCTCGCGGCGCAGAATTATCCCGTCAAGGCGATCCGCTGGATCGTGCCGTGGCCGCCCGGAGGCGGCGCGGACGTGCTCTCGCGCATGCTGGGCCCGCACCTGTCGGAGGCGCTCAAGCAGCAGATCATCATCGACAACCGGGGCGGCGCCGCCGGCAACATCGGCGCCGAGATAGCCGCCAAGGCGCCGCCCGACGGCTATTCCATTCTCTTCGCGTACTCCGGCACTCACGCGATCAATCCCAGCATTTATCGCAGGATGCCATTCAAGGAGAGTGATTTCACGCCCATCATCCAGCTCGCGTCGGTGCCGCAGGTGCTGGTCGTGCACCCGTCGCTGCCGGTGAAGCAGGTGAAGGAGCTGGTCGCGCTCGCGAAGAGCCGGCCGGGCGAGCTGACCTACGGCTCCAGCGGCAACGGGGCGTTCAACCATCTCACCGGCGCGTTGTTCAGCCAGATGACCGGGACGAAGCTCGTGCACGTGCCGTACAAGGGCGGCGGCCCGGCGGCCATCGCGCTCCTGTCCGGCGAAATCAGCATGATCCTGGGCGAGCCTGCGTCCATCGTCGGTTTCGTCAAGGCCGGGAAGGTGCGCGCGCTGGCGGTGACCAGCGCCAGGCGTACTTCCAGCTTTCCGGAGTTGCCGACGATTGCCGAGGCCGGCGTGCGCGGCTACGAAGCCACCTCGTGGAACGGCATGCTCGCGCCGGCCGGAACGTCCGCCGAGATCGTCAAGCGGTTGAACGGAGAATTCAACCGCATCATCGCCACGCCCGACGTGAAGAAGCGCATGCTCGACAACGGCTACGAGCCCGTCGGCGGCGCGCCGGAGAAGCTGGGCGAGTTGATCCGGGCCGAGATCGCGAAGTGGGCGCCGGTGGTGAAGGCCGCGGGCGTGCAGGTGGATTAGAGATTTAGGGCGGGATTTGGCCACAGATACACACAGATAAACACGGATAAGATCAACCCAAGTTCCAAGGCAATCTCGCCGCAGATACACGCAGATACACGCGGATGACTGCAACTTCAATTCAAGGGCAGGTCAATGAACTGAATTCTGGTTTTTGAAATCAGCGTGTATCTGCGTGTATCTGCGGCTGAAATGGACTTTACGGTTTTGAAATCTGTGTTCATCTGTGTTTATCTGTGGCTCATCGATTTTCGACAGAGGGGCCTATGATGACACCAATGGGATTGCTGGTCGCGGGATTCAATTTTGCGCCCGTGGCCGAGGACGAATTCAACGACTGGTACGACACCGAGCACATACCGGAGCGCCAGCGCGTCAAGGGGTTCATCAACTGCGAGCGCTGGATCGGCGCCGAGGACCCGAAGATCTCGATCGCAACCTACGATCTCGAGTCGCTCGCCGTGCTCCAGACGCCGGCGTACCGGGCGATTGCCGGCGCGAACCTGTCGCCGTGGTCGAAACGCGTGACGGGAAAATGCTTACGCGTGTGCCGCTTCGAGGCCGAGCAGTCGCTGCCGGGCAATCAGGCGGCCCCGGCGGGCGGGGCTCCCGCAATGCTGTTCTTCGCCATGAACCCCGTGCCCGAAGCCGAAGCGGATTTCAACGCGTGGTACGATGAGGAGCACGTACCCGCGCTCGCCGCTGTGCCGGGTTGCCTGAGCGCGCGGCGTTTCAGGATCCACAACGCGGCGAGCGAAGGCAATCATCGCTATCTCGCGCTCTACCACCTTGCTTCCGCCGACGTGCAGACCTCCGATGCATGGCGCAAAGCGGTCGACACGCCCTGGACGCACCGCATACGTCCGCAGACGCGTGACCGACTGCGCATCGTCCTGCGCCGCTATAAAAGGCAAGGATGAGGGCTGAGGGATGAAGAAACCGTTCCGGGTTTAATGTTCAACGTTCAAGGTCAATAGTGCGACTTTGAACTTTGAACTCGAAACTTTGAACGGGCCTTTCGTCACCCATCACCCGTCACACCCTTTAGCCGGCGCGTCCGCGCGCCCGATCGAAGTCCGGCGTTAGAGTTGCGGGCCGCCCGGCCAACTGGATGCGCGCCGGCTACACGGCCTCGAACTTGAACCGCTTCACCTTGTCCATGTTGGCGCCCTCGATGCGGATCAGCATGGTCGAGTCCACGCGCTTCGGGGAGTGCAGGTCGCCTTCGTTGTAGACGTGGGCGACGCCCGGGGTGAGCTTGTAGGTCCTGGTCTTGCGCACCTTGCCCACCTTGTCGGCGCTGGCGGCCTCGAGCAGTTCGTAGTCGCTCATCTCGGTTTCGCCCCGCGCCTGGCCATATATCGCCCAGTACGGTCCATGATCGTGCGGCGAGCTGTTCTTTGCGCCCCGGTAGTGGTGCGCGAGTATGCAAAAGCCCAGTTCCGGGTCTTCGTACAGCACCTGGCGCTCCGGGGTCTCGTCTCTTACATACGTGGACACGAACTGCTCGTCCTTCAGGAAATTCTGCAGCAGCG
>CAZQJF010000455.1:0-1771 GCA_964593735.1 uncultured Streptomycetaceae bacterium
CCGCCAGCGGACCTCGAACCCCCCGGCGTCACGCCGCCTCGCGTCCCAGCCGCCGGCGACGCCGAAGCGCTCCACGGGGGTATAGCAGCCCCGCGCCAGCACGCGCTCGAGCGCCTCGGCGGCGCCGTTCGCGACGATCAGGCCGTTCGCCGGCAGGGTGCGCACGAAATGGTGAAACTGCGTCTCGATCGCGCCCAGATCGGGAAAAATGTCGGCGTGATCGAACTCGAGGTTGTTCAGGATCGCGGTGCGCGCCGGATAGTGGAGGAACTTCGAGCGCTTGTCGAAGAATGCCGTGTCGTACTCATCGGCTTCCAAGATGAAGAAGCCGCCGCCCCGGGGAGAAAGCCTCGCGGAAACACCGAAGTTCCGGGGTACACCGCCGATGAGAAAGCCGGGCTGGAGCCCGGCGTGTTCCATAATCCAGGTGACCATGGCAGAGACGGTGGTCTTGCCATGCGTCCCCGCCACCGCCACCACCCATTTTCCGGCCAGTACGTTTTCTCTCAGCCATTGAGGCCCCGAGATATAAGGAAATCCTCGCGAGAGGATTTCCTCCATGAGTGGATTTCCCCGCGTCACCACGTTGCCGACGACGAACACATCGGGCTTCAACCCGGCCTGGTCCGCGCTCCAGCCCTCGATCAACTCGATGCCCTCGGCGGCGAGCTGTGTGCTCATCGGCGGATAGACGTTCGCGTCACAGCCGGTGACCCGGTGCCCGGCCGCGCGCGCGAGCGACGCGATCCCGCCCATGAAGGTGCCGCAGATGCCGAGTATATGGAGATGCATCAGGGTGCCGGGTTCGATGAGCGAACGTGGTCCGTGAATCGTGAACCGGAAATCGATGCATCCAGCGCGGAACGCGGATCGGGAGACACGCTTCAGATTCTACCGGAGCTTCCGCGCCGCGTGCCGGCGCCTACACGGAGCGGCGGAAAACCCGCCAGTGAAACGCGACGGCGCCGGCGATCAGCGTGGCGAGCGCGTACCAGGGATCGAGCTCGCGCGCCCTGTAGATCGAATCGGTCGCGAGGACCGAGCCCTCGTAGTTGGCGACGAGCGCCAGAAACACGTTGTTCGCCGCGTGCAATCCGATCGCGAGTTCGAGCCGCCCGTCGCGCAGCGTGACCGTTGCGAGCAGCAGGCCGATCCCGAAGTAGTTGGCCGCCATGATGAGCGTGCCGTGCTGTTCCACTTCCGGGTTCAGGAGGTGCGGCACCGTGAACACCAGGCTGCTCGCCGCGGCGATCAGCCACGGGCGCCGCGTAAGCAGCGCCAGCCCCTGCATCAGGTAGCCGCGGAATACGAGCTCTTCCGCCGCACTCTGGACCGGCGTGAGCACGAGCACGAGGAGGGCGAACTGAAAGAACCGCTGCGGATCGAAGCTGAGGTAATAGCGGCCCGGAAAGAGCATGTGCTCGAGAACGGCCGTTACCGCTGCGACTACGGCCCATAGCGCTGCCCCACGCCCCATCCGCCGCCAGTCTATCCGCGCATCCGGGGTGACCAGGCTGCGCAGCGGGCGGCCGTGGATCCATTTCACCGCGACCGCCAGCCCGGCGAGCATCATGAATATGGAGAAGTTGACCGCGAGGTAATCCACCAGCGGCGGCCGGTCGGGCGCCTCGCCCCCGGCGAGATACCCGTAGGGCAGATAACCCAGGCCGAGCCAGAAAAAGGCGATGGTGAACGCGCCGAGGGCATAGCGCCACCAGTCGTTCCTGCCCTGGCGGGCGAGATCGAGATAGCGCGCGGTCTGCGGTGGCAT
>CAZQJF010000455.1:1871-3664 GCA_964593735.1 uncultured Streptomycetaceae bacterium
GCGTGGAAAACGCCGCCGGGTTTGTAATAGACTGGAGCGATGGCGAAATCGGGAGTCGTTGAGCCTTCGGCCCTGGGACTGAAGAGCATCAAATTGCTCGAAGGAGTCCCGCTGCCGGCGCTGGAGGCGCTCGCCCGGCAATGCCGCTGGCGGCGTATCGCGGCGGGACAGCGGGTTATTTCCCGCGAGGCGCCCGACAACGACGTCTACCTGATCGTATCGGGCCAGGTGCGTATCACTGCTTTTTCCGCAGCGGGCCGGCAAGTCACCTTCGGGGACATGCGCGCGGGTGAGTGGTTCGGCGACTTCGCTGCGATCGACGGGTTGTCGCGTTCCGCGGACGTCGTCGCCGTCGAAGACGCGCTCGTCGCGTCCATGAGCCCGGCCTTGTTCCGGGAACTCCTGCGCGAGCATTCCGCGGTGTGCGAACGCACGATGCGGCGGCTGGTGAGCTCGATACGGGAGCTGACCGAGCGGGTCTTCGATTTCAGCACGCTCGGCGTGCAGAACCGGCTCCATGCGGAGCTGCTGCGCCTCGCCCGGCAGGCAGGAGTGGAGGGCAACAAGGCGCGCATCGATCCGGCGCCCAGGCATACGGACATCGCCAGCCACATCAGCACCTACCGGGAGCAGGTGACGCGCGAGCTTTCGGCGATGTCCAAGCAGGGCCTCATACAACGCTCAGGGCGGGCGCTGGTGATACCGAACGTAGAGCGGCTCGAGAAAATCGTCTCCGAGGTACGGCGTTCGGGGTAGCGCGGGTCACGTACCGATCAGGGCCACGTCGCGCCCGCGCAATGCGCCGTATTCAGGAGAACCCGACGCCATCGGGGAGCGGTCCGACGCAGAAGGATGCGTGGGGGCGACAAACTCACCGAGCAGCCCGCCGCGGCGTGCCGATACGACGGCTTGCAACCGGCTCGCCACGCCCAGTTCCCTCAGGATGCTGCTGATATGCACCTTTACGGTCCCCGTGGAGATGTTGAGCCGCCGGCAGATGAGCTTGTTCGGCAGGCCCTCCCACAACAGCAGCAGAACCTCCTGCTGGCGCGGGGTCAGGTGGACGGGAGGCGCTTTTTCCCGGACTTGTGCCATGGCAGCCGTCCCCGGCCAAAGCGGGTATTCCGTGACGGCTGCTGTTGCGTCTTTGCGTGCGGTTACGGTGCTGGAAGTAGCGGCGGCTGTTTTCATGGTGGCCCTTGTCCGTTCGGTTGCGCTCGTTGATCGGGTGTTTGCCTTGCGGCTCCGGTAAGTGCTCGTTACGGAACCACTCTAGCGGCCGACGAACCTGCGGTAAGTGCGTAAACGCACCCGAAACGCGAGGTTTCCGTCAATGATTCACTCCTCTTGTGCGGAGCCGATGCGGGATGCGTCCTGCATGACCATGGTTACCATCATGGGGGTTTGCGACGACGCGGAGCGGTTCAGGTGCTGAGGCGCGCCCTCGACAGGCTCACGCAGGAGCCCGCACCGGTGCGCCGCCACGACTGCCTGCAACCGGCTGGAGACCCCGAGCTCTCTCATGATGCTGCCGATGTGGATCTTGACGGTTCCCGTGGAGATATTGAGCCGCCGGCAGATGAGCTTGTTCGGCAGCCCCTCGCACAGCAACGCGAGCACCTCCAGTTGGCGCGGGGTAAGGCGCACGGCCGGCGTTTTCGCCCGATCCCGGGCCCCCTCCGGAGACGCGTACCGCAGAGGCGTCTCCTCCGTTGGTGTTTCCGATGCCCGTTGACGCGCGGGCATGGCGTGGGTCGGGACAGCGGCTGATTTCATGGTGCCCTCCCTTATCG
>CAZQJF010000456.1:0-2360 GCA_964593735.1 uncultured Streptomycetaceae bacterium
CTTCACTTCTTTAGTCCAACGCTCAACGAACTGCGGCCCGGGAGATTCCCCGGGCCGCAACCTGCGTCGTGCAACTCGTTACCGGATCAGAGCTTGCGCACCTGCTCCAGCAGCTCATTGCTTTCAGGGATCTTTCCGGGCTCGTAAACCTTCATGTAGCGGATGACCCCCTTGTCGTCGAGGACGTAAGCCGCCCGCTTGTCCATACCGCGCTCTTCGTTGAAGATGCCGTAGGCTTTCCCGGCCGCCCCATGCGGCCAGTAGTCCGAGAGCAGCGGGAACGGGACGCCACCCAGTTTTTCGGCCCACCCCTTGAGGCTGGGGGCGGGGTCGGCGCTGATTTGCAGGATCTCGCAGTTCAACTTCTTGAATTCTTCGTAGTTCGCACGGAACCCGTTGACCTGGTTCGTTCACCCACCGGTAAACGCGAACGGCATGAATGCGACCACGACCGGCCGGCCGCGGAAGCTGGAGAGCGAGACTTTTTGATCGGTGTGCGACGCAAGCGTGAAATCAGGCGCTGCGGCCCCTTCTTTCAGATCCATGCGGGTTACCTCCAGGTTGAGATGGTCGAACCGAACGCGAAGAATACCCGTGCGCGGACCCGTCTGCAATTGACGGCCGTGACCACGGGCGCCGCGGGCCGGGCAGCCTCATTGGCGGGAGACCACTACGCGGAACTTCGGGCCGCCGTTTCCCCTGTGGTAGCCTTGGGCTATCGGCCGGGCGCCTCGCGCGCCGGCGCTCGAATATCAATAGATACATAGGCCCTGCATGACTCCCCGCTCCAATACTGACGCCGGCATCGGCCATCCAAAGGATGAACTCGAGGCCGCGCCCTGCACGGACGGCTATGTCGAAGCCGACGGACTCAAGCTCCATTACCTCGACTACGGCACCGCAGGGCTGCCGCCCATGCTCTGCGTGCACGGAGGCGCGGCGAACGGGCACTGGTTTGATTTCGTCGCCCCGGGTTTTCGTGCGGACTACCACGTGCGCGCGCTCGACCTGCGCGGCCACGGCGAGAGCGAGTGGATAGACCCCCCGGATTACAGCTACGACCGCTACGCCGCGGACATCGCCGAAGCCGTCGAGAAGCTCGACCTGCGCGACTTCGTCCTGATCGGCCACTCCATGGGAGGCATGGTCTCGCTCGTGTACACCGCGACCTATCCCGGGCGGGTGAAGCGGCTCGTCATCGTCGATACCACGATGCATTTGTCGCCGGACCGCATCGCCGCCATGCGCGACGCCGGCAACCGGGAAGGCAGCAGCTTTGCCACGCAGGAGCAACTCGTCGCGCGCTACCGGCTGCGGCCGGGGAACTCCGTGGCGGCACCGGAGGTGCAGCGTCACATCGCGAGGAACAGCAGCCGCCGGTTTCCCGACGGCACGTGGCGCTACAAGTTCGACCGCAACGTCTACGCGACGCGCGAAGCGCGAGACGGTCTCACCTACTGGGACCAGGTCCGCATCCCGTCACTGCTGGTAAAAGGCGGCAACAGCCCGCGCATTACCCCGGAGATCGTCGCCGAAGTGCAGAAGCGCGCCCCGCAGGTCGAGCTGGCCGAAGTCCCCAACGCCGACCATCACATCACGCTCGACAACCCGACCGGGTTCGTCCGGGCAGTGAAGGGGTTTCTGGACGGAGAACGGGAGAAATGATGCTGACGCTTTATTACGCCCCCATGACCTGCGCGCTGGTGCCCTACGTCACGCTCACCGAGGCCGGCGCGGAGTTCGTCGTGCAGAACATCAACACGCGCCAGGGCCAGAACATGAGCCCCGGGTTCCTGGCGCTCAATCCCAAGCACAAGGTCCCCGTGCTCGTAATCGACGGCGAGCCGCTGACGGAGAACGTCGCCCTCCAGATCTGGATCAACCGCCAGTTTCCCCGGGCGAAGCTGCTGCCGGCGGATCCCAAGGAGGAGATCAAGGCGATTTCGCTGATGGCTTTCTGCGCCTCGGGCATACACCCGCACCTGACGCCGAATGCGCGGCCACAGAACTACTGCGATCTGCCCGGCTCGGAGGAGAGCGTGAAGCGGGCAGCCAACAGGATGCTGTTCGAGGACTTCAAGGTCGTCGACGGGCTGCTCGCCGGCCGCGAGTGGTTCTTTCCGCACTTCACCGCGGTGGACGCATATTTTTTCTGGTGCTTCCGCCGCGCGATTTCTTTCAAGCTCGACGTGTCGGCGTTCGGGAACTGCATGGCGCACCTGGAGCGCATGCAGCAGCGCCCCAGCGTGCAGAAGGTCGTGGCTTACGAAAAGCAGGTGCTGGACGAGTTCGCCAAGGCGGCGTGAGGATGAAGGATGAAGGAACATCTACAAACTCGAACAACGAACAACGAACAACGA
>CAZQJF010000456.1:2460-3654 GCA_964593735.1 uncultured Streptomycetaceae bacterium
ATCAACTTCAGCAATGAGCTGCTCACCAGGCAGAGCACCAGGAACGATCCGGAGCCGCGCGGCATTGCCCTCGACCTCGCCCGCGAGCTGGCGCGGCGGCTGGGCGTGCCCATAGAGTTTCACCGCTACGACTCGGCCGGGGCGACCGCGGATTCGGTGAGGACCGGCGCGTGGGACGTCGCGTTTCTCGGCGCGGAGCCGCAGCGTGCCAACGAGATGACCTTCACCGCGCCGTACCTGGAGATCGAGGCCACCTATCTCGTGCCGCCCGGCTCGCCGCTGCGCAAGATCGAGGACGTCGATCGCGAAGGCATCCGTATCGCCATCTCCGAGAAGAGCGCCTACGACCTGTACCTGACGCGCACCCTGAAACACGCGAAGCTCGTGCGCATGAAGGGCGCGGACGAGGTGTTCGACAATTTCGTGAACGACAAGCTGGAGGCGCTCGCGAGCCTCAAGCCGCGTCTCGTGAGCGACATCAGGAAGCTGCCCGGCGCGCGCATCCTGGATGGACGCTTTACCGCCGTTCAGCAGGCCGTGTGCACCCCCAAGGGCCGCGACGCCGCCGCGCAATATCTCCGCGAATTCGTCGAGGACGTGAAAGCCACCGGCCTGGTGGCCAAGGTCATCGAGCAGAACGGCGTGCAGGGCGTGACCGTCGCCGCCGCGGCGTGAAGAATAGTTCCTTCCCTCTCCGAGGGGGAGAGCTGCGTTAGCCTGCGAGGGGGGGGCTCTAGGATGAGGGTGGGGTGCACACAGATCAGTCCCATCCCCACCCTAGCCCTCCCCTTGAAGGGGAGGGGAGCATTTTTGAGTTTGGTGCCAATCGCTGTGATCGGGGTCGAGTGATGTAGTGATCACCTGCCCGCCCGGAAAACTGCAAGGTCTGTCACAGCGCACGTCGCGCAGGATTTTCTCCCCAGCTCGCCGTAGCGTCCTGAAACACGCCGGAGCCGCGGGGCTGTCGCTGCTCCTGCCGGCGTGCAACCGCACGGAGCCGGCGAAAAACTCACCACAGACAACCTCGGGTATTGGGGACGGCGCGCTGCGCCTGGATTGGCGGCACCGGCTGACGAACGGAACCGAGGAATTTTCGCTGGAGCGGCAGCGAATCGAACAGAGCTGGGCCCGGCGCTCGACAGGTCTGATCGACGCGCTCGGCTGGGGCGACTACCGGCTGTCCGTTTACGATCC
>CAZQJF010000457.1:0-1952 GCA_964593735.1 uncultured Streptomycetaceae bacterium
TCAGGCTTTTCGACGGCGAGCTGCCGGAATCCGGACCGAAGCGCAAGAAGAAAAAACCCGACCTCGAAGCGCTGACCCTGCTGCCGCCTTTCGCCGCATTCGGCCACGGCGCCTTGTTCGCGCTCGGTTCGGGCTCCAGGCGCAACCGCCGGACGGGCGCGTTGCTCGGCATAGGCGCCGATGGCGCGGCCGGCGGCGCCTCGAGCGTGGTCGATCTGTCGGCGATGTTCAGTGCCCTGGACCAGGAATTCCCGGATCTGAATATCGAAGGCGCGGTCGTCGCCGGCGGCGAACTGCGCTTGCTTCAGCGCGGCAATAAGAGCGCAGGCAATGCGCTCGCCAGGTTCCGGCTCTCCGAGGTGCTTGATTCCCTGGCATCCGCGCGGCCTGAACCGCTGCGGCCGATCGCCATCGAGCGCGTCGATCTCGGCGAGATCGACGGCATCCCGCTGTGCTTCACCGACGGCGCGGCGCTGCCGGATGGCGGGCTGGTGTTTACCGCGATCGCCGAAGATACCGATGACAGCTACTTAGATGGCCCGTGCGCGGGCGCGGCGGTAGGAGTCCTCGGCAAAGACGGGGACTTGCGTTTCCTGGACCGGCTCGATCGCCCCCACAAGATCGAAGGCATCGAGGCGCAAGTCGCAGGCGACATCATACGGTTGCTGCTGGTGACGGATGCCGACGACGCAAGCGTCCCCGCGGCAATGTTTTCGGCGGCGATCGCTATGTATGCGGACGCACGGTAGATCCGGACCGCTTCCGCTATGTTGCAAGGGTGAGACTAGGCGACCAGCAGGCGAGCGGTAACGTCCAGGACCGGCGCGGGATCGGCATGGGCGGCGGGCTGGGCATCGGCGGCATCGCCGTCGCCATCGTCGCCTACTTCCTCGGTTTCGATCCGGGCACCGCGATCAACATCGGGCAACAGGTCTCGACGCAAAAAGAAACGCGCGAAGTGCCCAAAGGCGCGCCCGCGGACGAGCAGGGCCAGTTCGTCTCCAAGGTCCTCGGCAGCACTGAGGTGGTGTGGGGAAAAATCTTCCAGCAGTCCAACGCGCAGTACCGTCCGCCCACGCTGGTTCTGTACGAGGGCCAGGTGCGATCGTCTTGCGGCACGGGGCAAGCGGCGATGGGCCCGTTCTACTGTCCGAACGACCAGAAGCTCTACATTGACCTGTCGTTTTTCCGCGACTTGCAGACGCGCTTCAAGGCACCGGGCGATTTCGCGCAAGCCTATGTGATCGCGCACGAGGTGGGCCACCACGTGCAGCAACTCACCGGCAAGCTGAAGGCCGGTTCCAACCAGGCGTCCGTGCGCCAGGAGTTGCAGGCCGATTGCTATGCCGGCGTGTGGGGACACCACGCGGGCGTCATGAAGCAACTGGATCCCGGCGACCTCGCCGAAGCGCTCAACGCCGCGGCGGCGATCGGCGATGACCGCATGCAGAAACAGACTCAGGGCCGTGTCACGCCCGATTCGTTCACCCACGGCTCGTCCGAGCAGCGCATGCACTGGTTCAAGCGCGGCATGGACTCGGGCCAACCGAAGGCCTGCGACACTTCGGGCGCGCCGTAGCCTCTTTTTCCCGATAAGCGCCCTGACGCACGGTTCTCCCCGACTGGGCGGCGTAGGCTGGGTCTCGACCCTTCAACCCACGCAAAAGGCCAGTTCATGAACAGCATCGTCTACATCGTCGGCGCAGTCGTCATCATTCTCTTTGTCCTGGGTTTTTTCGGGCTGCGCTAAGGCGTCAGCCGGAAAAAACAAGACCATGGAAACCACAAACACCACGGGCGCCTGTTTCGTGCTGGCCCTTGCGCTCTCGAGCCTGCTCATTGTCCCCTCTGGGGTCAGCGCTCAAACGGCAACGGCAAGTCCTTCGACGTCGGCATCGGCAGATGAAGGCTCTACGCCAACTCCTGCTGAAACGCCGACTCCTGCTGAAACG
>CAZQJF010000457.1:2052-3648 GCA_964593735.1 uncultured Streptomycetaceae bacterium
ACTCCTGCTGAAACGCCGACTCCTGCTGAAACGGTGGCTCTTGCTGAAACGCCAGATCCTGTCACTGGGGCAATGGGAAGCGATAGCTCGGTGAGAAGCCCCACTAGCACGCGGACGGAAGTAAGGAGCCCTACCAGTACGTCAACGTCAACGGAAGCCTATACGTCCGGCAACGTCACGGTAACGGGCGGGGCAGGTGCCGGCAATACCTCAGTCAATATCTACGCCACCCCGCAGCCTGATCCCGCGGCGGCTCTGAGCACTCAATGAGGGGAAACCGCGGGGCGGCGCACAGTTCTTCGCTCCGGTAGACGAATCCCAGCCGCCGCGGAGCCAGGAATCCGTCGGCGTCCTCGGGGTTGGAAAGCATGTCGTGCGGCACGGGTTCGCCCTCCCATATCGGGAAGGCCGAGCACGCCTCCGGCATGGCATCGAAATCATGATTGCGCCGGAGATGAACCTCGATCACATTGCTGCCGATCATTTCGACGTTGATCCATGAGATATCCGTTGTGTCGGGCGGGATCAGGACGGGGAGTGCCGGCCTGTCTTTGACCCTGCGCCACTCATGGGGCCGATCGTTGCGGTAGATGCACTCGACGGCGAACTCGACTTGCCAAGCGCTCGGAGCGCGCTTCAGATCGAGCGACAGGTGGCGGCCGGTGAAGCGTGGCATCCAGAATCTGCCCGGACGGACAGGAAAGCCGGCGCCGCCGTCGTAGGTCCGCGCCTGCGCGTCGACGCCCATGCCGTTGAGATTGATGATCGGCTTGACGAACCAGGTGCCGGGCCTCGGAGGCAGCGTGCCGGCGGGGCCGCATTCGTATCCCAGCGCCTGCGACAACTGCAGCCGGTCATAGAGCCAGCGCAGGTTCGGATAGGCTTGCCAGGCTTCAGCATCCGCGCGTTGCGTGGCCTTGGTTCGTATCTGGCTTGTCATGGGCTGTCCTCTCCGGGGAAATAGGGTCGCGAACAATGTAACGCTTTGTAAGCGCGGCAACGCACAGAGCTGACGTCGGGCTTGCGGTAATACTCGATTGCGCGCAGCATGCCGGCCCCATGCTGAAATCCCTGCTGAAGCTCAAAGGGCCGCTCAAGGGCGCAAGTCTCGCGCTGGTCCTCGTCGCGTCCGTCACTTTCGCCTGGTTCACGATCCATACTCCGGAGCGCGGGCGCGATGCGCTCGCCGCCGCGATGGAGGAGAATTCCGCGCTGTACTTCGCGACCGAGCGCGACATCACCGCGCTGGCACAGGATGCGAAAACGGGCGCGGCCCGGAGCATCGGCCTCTCAGGCGAATACGCGCTCGTCAGCCTCAAGGACGGCGGTCGCTACTATGTCCGGACGGTAGAGGGTCGCGCGCTGCTCACTGAATTGATGAAGGACCAGCCCGCGGCATCGCAGCACAATGCGGTGCCCACGATGTTTTCGCTGCCAGACGTGCAGCCGCCGGCGACGCCCTTGCGCACGTTCCTGCGCCAGTTCGGCCCCGGCACGCTCTCGTTGCTCGGACCGCTGCTGATCCTCTATCTGATCCTGGTGATGAATCCGTTCCGCGGCGCCGCGGGCATGTTCAAGGCGGCGGAGAAACCGGCG
>CAZQJF010000458.1:0-3644 GCA_964593735.1 uncultured Streptomycetaceae bacterium
ATCTGCTCGCCCGGGTCTCGTCGCCGCGCTACCTGCCCCTGGTGTTTTCCATCAAGCAGACCGCGGTGCCGGTGGGGCTGCTGCTGGCCGGGGCGTTCGGGCCGCTATTGACGGAGTGGAGGGACTGGCGCTTCACGATGCTGCTCAGTGCGGCGGGATGCATCGTATTCGCCGTGATACTGCAGCCCCTGTGCAGGATTTTCGATACCGACCGGGTGCCGACGCGCACTTTCCGGTTGTCGGATTTCAAGGCGACATTGATTTCGGTGCTCGCCACGCCCGGCCTTCGTGCCTTGTCCTTCGCGTGCCTCGCCTTCAACGGCGTGCAGGCTACCGTGACGGCCTATTTCGTCGTGTACCTGACGACGATCGGCTACACGCCCGTGGCCGCGGGCTTCCTTTTTTCGGTGGCGGTGGCGGTTGCCGTGCCCGGCCGCATCCTCTGGGGCTGGCTCGGCAGCAGCTACGTCTCCCCGCGCGTGATGATGGCCGGGCTTGCCCTCGGCATGGCCGGCAGCGTGGGACTCCTCGCGCTTAGCAACGCCGGCTGGCCGACGCTCCTGGTCGGCCTCATCGCCTGCGTGTTGAGCGCCACGGCGCTATCCTGGCACGGCATTCTTCTGGCCGAAACCGCGCGCGCGGCGCCGGAGGACATGCGCGGCGGCGTCACCGGCGGCGTGCTCTCCTTCGGCCAGATCGGCGCGCTGGCCTTGCCGCTCATGTATTCAGGGTTGCTCGACCTCACCGGCAGTTACGGCATCGGCTTCATCGTGTGCGGCGTTCCGGCACTGCTGGTCGGCGTGCAGTTGCTGCGTCGGAGGAAAATTGGGACGGACACAATTTCCTGAGGGAATCAGAAGCGCATGGTCAAGAACGTATGGAAAATTGTGTCCGTCCCATTTTCCTCCATTTTCCTTAGAAAATTGTGTCCGTCCCATTTTCCTATTTTCCTAGATGCGTTCTACTCGATGCGGGCACCCGAAAGCTTCACGACACGTGCGTACTTGTCGTACTCGGACCTGACCAGTTTAGCGAACTCCTCGGAAGTCATGTACATTGGATCGAGCACCTGGGCCGAAAGGTTCGAGGCGACACCGGGATCCGCCACCGCTTTCTTGAGCTCGGCATTGAGCTTGTCGACGATAGTCTTCGGCGTGCCGGCCGGCACGAAGGTACCCATCCACGAGATGAATTCGTAACCCTTGACGGTTTCCCCGATGGCGGGGATCTCCGGTAACTGCGTGGTTCGCTTACCCGAAGTCACCGCGATGGCCCGCACGCGAGCCGACTTGATGTAAGGGAGAACCTCCGATATCGGCGTGAGCATCATTTGTACCTCGCCGGACACCGTCGCAATGGACGCCGGACCGCCGCCCTTGTAGGGGACATGAACCATTTTCACGCCCGCCATGTTGGCGAACAGGCTCGTCGCGAGATGCTGGAAGGCGCCGACGCCGGCCGTGCCGTAGCTGACCTCATCGGGCCGCGCTTTCGCCAGGGCGACGAACTCTTTTATCGTGCGCACCGGCAGCGAGGGGTGCACGACGAGCACGCCCACCAGCCGCGCGAGCGGCGTTATCCCGATGAAGTCCTTCAGCGCGTCGTACGGCAGCGTCTTGTAGAGGTGCTGATTGGCGACGAGCGTCGCCGAATACACCATGATCGTATACCCGTCGGGCGGACTCTTCGCCGCGATCGCGGCGCCGATCGTCCCGCTCGCGCCGGCCCGGTTGTCGATCACGAACTGCTGGTTGAGTTGCTCGCTCATTTTCTGAAACACGATCCGACCTACGATATCGGTCGCGCCGCCGGGGGGAAACACGACGATGACCCGCACCGACTTCGACGGGTACGCCTGCCCCCACGCCGTGCCGCACGCGGCTACGACAAGACTCACCAACAAGCTGAAGAATCGGTTCTTGTTCATGCCATTCCTCCTCATGGTTTTTACGTCATGGTGACCCGATGACGGATGCTGGGTGCACCCAGTATCCGGGGCCGTCCGCGCCATGTCTACGACGAAATCAGGGCCGGGTCAAACCGGGCCATGTTTATTGAGAGTTCGGTAAATGGTTGACAACCCATTTACCCCTGATATCTCCCCTCTCCTTCGGGGAGAGCCGCGAAGCAGCGAGGGGCCAGGTCCGGGGGTGAGGGCCGAGCGTCGTCAAGCATTTTGCGGACGCTCGGTAGTGCAGGCCGCCGCCAGGGTGCCGTCAGCCGTACCCTCTTGTCCATCCGCCTCAGCCGGCGGGCATCAGATCGAGCAGGCGGCCGAAGCCGGGGACGCGTTCGCCGCCGAGCTGGCGCGCCATCGCCCAGACCGACGCCTGGGTGGACGTCACCACCGGCTTGTTGAACTCGCGCTCCCAGGCGGCGATCGACGCCATCGTCGGGAAATTGGCGCCGGGCACGACAAACGCGTCGATTTCCGGCCGGTCGATGCGGGCGAAGGCGTCGCGCGCTTTTTCGGGCTCGAGCTTGCCGATCGCATACGAATCCGTGGCCGCAAAGCCGTCCACCACGGCGATTTCGAGCCCGTGCTTGCCGGCGAAATAGCGCTTCGCCCGGGCGTTGACCTCCTCCGAATAGGGCGAGACGAGGGCGATTCTGCGTGCGCCGAGCGCGCGCAGCGAGCGGCCCACCGACTGGGCGGAGGTAATCGCCGGCACCCCGGCGGCGGCGCTCATGCGCCGCGTGGTAGTCTCGTCGTAGTCGTCGGCGAACAGGCTCGCCGAGGTCTGGATCAATATCACCATCTCGACCTTGGCGGTTCCCAACAGCTTCGCCTGGTAGTCGATGTCCTCGTCCCGGCTCGGCGCGAACGGACGCCCCGGCGTGCTGGTCATCAGCCGCGCGAAATGCGCCTGATAGCCGGAGGGCAACCGCGCCAGCTCGGTCTCGACGGTGGTGTTGGTCGATGGAATGAGGACGCCGAAATGACGGGTCATGCTGTCCTGCCTTTCCGTTGCATTATAACGATCGATTGCGGTCATTTCCGAGCGGGTCTTCGCACACCCGTTCTCTTGACTGCCCTGCCACGCCCTAAGATACTCCCGGAGGCGCCTTTGGACTCCCATTCTGGATCGAATGAAAACACTCAACCACCCCTACCAAGGAGCACGACCATGGCCCGTATACAGCATCTCGCAATCGCCAGCCAGGATCCCGAAAAGCAGGCGGAGTTCTACAAGAAGGTTTTCGGATTCCAGGAGGTGAGGCGGCTCGACAACCCGCGGGCCCGAGGGGTGGTGCTGACCGACGGCCACATCAACATTTCGGTGTTGCAATTCCAGCAGGACCAGATCGATCACGGCCTCGACTTCACCGGGCTGCATCACTTCGGCGTCTATGTCGACGATCTCGAGGGCACCGCCAGGAAGTGCCTGGAGAACGGGTGCGTTGCCTATTCCGAGCTGCCGGAAGATCCCGATGAAAAAGCGAAGAACTACCGGCCGAAGCGGTCCGACAAGTTCAAGGGCCCCGAAAACTGCCTGTTCGACATTGCCGACCACCCCTGGATCGGGGCACAACCGGTAAAGGTCAAGGAAGCCGTCGAATAGGAAAAAGTCATCCTCGCGAAGGCGGGGACCCAGTAGCGAGGAGAACGAAGTGAAACTCGCCCTGTTCCAGAAAGACGCGGA
>CAZQJF010000459.1:0-3644 GCA_964593735.1 uncultured Streptomycetaceae bacterium
GGGATTTCTCGGGTCGTCCTCGGGTATGCCGGCCTCGACCTTGCCCACGAGATCGGCGCCGACGTCGGCGCCCTTGGTGAAGATGCCCCCGCCCAACCGCGCGAAGATCGAGATCAACGAGCCGCCGAAGGCGAGCCCGATCAGCGGATGCAGGATTTCCGTCATCGACGCGCCGGGCGCCGCCGACCAGTGCAGGGCCCAGAAAAAACCGGTCACGCCCAGGAGTCCCAGGCCGACGACCAGCATCCCCGTAATGGCGCCCCCGCGAAACGCGACGGTCAGCGCTTCATTGAGTCCTTTGCGGGCGGCCTCGGCGGTGCGCACGTTCGCGCGCACGGAAACGTTCATGCCGATGTAGCCGGTAAGGGCCGACAGGAAGGCGCCGATCGCAAATCCGACGGCGGTCGTCCACGAATGCAGGGCGATGCCGATGAGGACGAACAGGACGACGCCGACGATGGCTATGGTCTTGTACTGGCGGTTGAGATAAGCGTTCGCGCCCTGCTGTATGGCGTCCGCGATCTCGCGCATGCGCTCGTTGCCGGTGGGCTGCGCCAGTATCCATTTGATCGACACGACCCCGTAGAGGATGCCGATAACCGCGCAGGCGAGCGCAAACAACAGACCCTGAGACATTACTTACCCCCTTTAGTTAGATCTTGAATTCCGTTTTCAGCTTTTTCGGGACCGCGGCATTCCTGAGCCTTACGTATACCGGCAGTCCGGCCCGGTAGGGGGGATAGTCTTCCCCCACCACCAGGGGCGCGAGGTACTCGCGGCACTTCGCGGTGATGTGGAAGCCGTCGCTGGTGATGTAGTCGCGCGGCATCATTTTCTCCGCGTTGGCAACATCCTTAAGCTCGGCCACGCCTACGGCCCAGCGGTACGGCTTGCTCGACTTGCGCACGATGACCGGCATCACGCCGCTGCGGCCCTTCGCGGCGAGCTCGACGGCCGCCTTGCCTACGGCATACGACTGCGCGACGTCGGTCTTCGATGCGATGTGCCGTGCGGCGCGCTGCAGGTAGTCCGCAACCGCCCAGTGATACTTCTGCTTGAGGTTGTCCTTGACGAGCTGCGCGATGAGCGGGGCCACGCCGCCCAACTGGGCATGTCCGAACGCATCGCGCAGACCGGACTCCGAGAGGAACTTCCCGTCGGGCCAGCGCAACCCTTCCGATACGCCCACCGTGCAGTAGCCGTGCTTCTTCACCGTTTCATCGACCCGGGCGAGGAATTTTTCCTGCTCGAAGGGGATCTCCGGGAACAGCAGGATGTGCGGGGCTTCGCCCTCTTTTTCGGCGGCCAGCCCGCAGGCAGCGGTAATCCAGCCGGCGTGCCGCCCCATCACCTCCAGAATGAAGACGCGGGTCGACGTGCGCGCCATCGAGGCGACGTCATAGCCCGCCTCGCGGATGCTCGTGGCGACGTACTTGGCGACCGACCCGAACCCCGGGCAGCAGTCGGTAACGGCCAGATCGTTGTCCACGGTCTTCGGCACGCCGATGCAGACCAACGGATAGCCCACCTTCTGGGCGAACTGCGAAACCTTGTGCGACGTGTCGGCCGAATCGTTGCCGCCATTGTAGAAAAAATAGCCTATGTCGTGAGCCTTGAAGACCTCGATCAGCCTCTCGAACTGCGCGCGATGCTCTTCGAGTCCCTTCAACTTGTAGCGGCACGAGCCAAAGGCCCCGCCCGGCGTATGGCGCAGCGCGCGGATCGCCGCAGCCGGTTCCTTCGACGTGTCGATCAGGTCTTCGGTGAGGGCGCCGATGATGCCATCGCGCCCCGCGTAGACCTTGCCGAACCGGTTGCGGTGCTTGCGCGCCGTCTCGATGACGGCGCAAGCGGTGGTATTGATGGTGGCGGTAACGCCGCCGGATTGGGCGTAAAAGGCGTTTTTCTTGGCCATACGGCTAGTCTCTCACCACAGAGGCACAGAGGTCGCAGAGAAGAACGATTTGAGATTCAATTTTACCATCACTGAGAAGCGTACTGCTTTGCCCGATTCGTTTCGCAGTCTCTGTTCTCTCTGTGTCTCTGTGGTGACTCGCTGGTCACGCTTGCTTGGCGGCGAGCGCGGCGAGCATTTCGTCGCGGATGCGCTCGACCGGGCCGGAGCCGTCGATACAAACGTAGCGCGGCGCAACCAGGTCGCTGCCCGCCCGCTGTTTGTAGTATTCAACGAGCGGCTTGGTCTGGGTGTGATAGGTCGCAATGCGCGTCTTCACCGTTTGCTCGCTGTCGTCGGGGCGCTGCACCAGGGGGGCCCCGGTGACGTCATCCTTGTCCTGCACTTTGGGCGGATTGAACACGACGTGGTAGGAGCGCCCGGAAGCCGGGTGAACGCGCCGGCCGCTCATGCGCTTCAAGACCTCTTCATCGCTGACGTTGAACTCGATGACAAAGTCGAAATCCATGCCGGTTTGGTGCAGTGCATCGGCCTGCGCGATGGTGCGGGGAAAGCCGTCGACGATGAAGCCGTTGGCGCAATCCGGCTCCTTGACGCGCTGCTTCACCAGCTCGATGACGATGCGGTCGGGCACCAGCCCGCCCTTGTCCATGTACTGCTTGGCTTCAACGCCAAGGGGCGTGCCCGCCTTGATCGCCGCGCGCAGCATGTCGCCGGTCGAAATCTGCGGAATTCCGAATTTTTCAACCAGGAATCGGGCCTGGGTTCCCTTGCCCGCGCCGGGCATTCCCAAGAGCATTATTTTCATTTTTTCTCCAGCAAGGAATGTGCCGGGCCTCGTCCCGACACATTCCTTTCATTGTTGCAAGGCTGCGGGCGGTTTTGCCTGCAGCAGCCTGTCCGGCCGCCAAATCCGGCAGGCTGCTGGGAATGTAGCACTCAATGCGCGCACCCACAAAACTTCAATGCTCTTGGACGCCGGGTCGGCTCACTTGAGCAGCAGGCGCACGCGGCGCAGATCCGCTGGGGTATCCACGCCGGGGGCGGACGCGCGGCGCGTTATCGTGACGGCGACGCGATAGCCGTGCGCGAGGGCGCGGAGCTGCTCGAGCGCCTCCACGCGCTCGAGCAGGGCCGGGGGAAGGCGGGCGAACCGCCGCAGAAAACCGGCGCGGAAAGCGTAGATACCGAGGTGCCGGTATGCGGGCAGGCCGGGCGGTATGCGCCTGATACCGCGCGCGAAGGCATCCCGCGCGAACGGAATCGGCGCGCGGCTGAAATAGAGCGCGTAGCCGTCGTTGTCCAGCACCACCTTGACCACGTTCGGATTGGCCAGCTCGCGCGGGTCGCGTATGGCGTGGGCCGCGGTCGACATGCAGGCGCCGCGATGGCGCCCGAGGAGCGCGGCGACTTGCCGGATCAGATCGGGATCGATCAAGGGCTCGTCGCCCTGGACGTTGACGATGATGTGATTCGCGGGGTAACGCCGGCGCGCGGCGACTTCCGCGAGGCGGTCGGTGCCGGACGCATGGCTCTTGCCCGTCATGACGGCCTCGTATCCATGCCTCGCGGCAGCCTGGGCGATGTCCCGGTGATCGGTGGCGATCAGCACTTCGGACGCGCCGCTCCGTCGCGCCCGGTCCGCAACGCGCACGACCATCGGCTTGCCCGCGAGATCGACGAGCGGCTTGCCGGGAAAGCGCAAGGAGGCGTAACGGGCGGGAATGAT
>CAZQJF010000460.1:0-3642 GCA_964593735.1 uncultured Streptomycetaceae bacterium
GTCGCTGGTCCTGATCAGGATGTAGTCGGTGTTGTATGTGGAGACTGTGAAGATGCTGACAGTCGCATCGGCCAGTACCCTCGAAATTCCGGCAATTACACCCACCGTGGCGAAATCCAGGATGTCCGCTATCTGCAGGCACGACCAGCCGGACTGGCGATCGCCCGGGCCGAGGTCGATATCGTGAGGCGCGATGACGGACAACTCGTCATTCGTTCGCGTCACGGAATACCAGGACGCGGCGCTGAACCGGTCGAGACTCAGCTGCCGGTCGGGCGGCAGGCGGTGTATGCAGAAGGATTCCGGTCTGAGCACGAATCTCAGCCCCGCCATCGCGAATGCCTCCCGTATGGCACTTATCTCAAAAACGAAAAGCAGCACTCAACCACAGATACACACAGACAACACACCGATTTCAAGATCCAAAGTCAAACGTTAGAATTTTGCCGCAGATAAACGCAGATAAACGCAGATAAACGCAGTTTCATAATTCAATATCAAATAACCCTTCGTTGCCTTGGTTTGCTTTGACCTTGTCCGCGTGTATCCGCGTGTATCTGCGGCTCATAGTTCTCCTTATCGGCGTTCATCGGCGGCCATCGGCGGTTATTCCGGCCTGGACCCTGTCTGTGTTCATCTGTGTTTATCTGTGGCTCGAATGGGATTTTTCGAGACCGCTTCCAGTCATTTCCCCGCAGGTATCGTCAGCTTCACGAGCTTGTCGGCCCGCTCCTGCCGCTCGAGGTCGCGGCACGTCGAGACCATCTCCTCGAACTGTTTCGCCGGGATCGGCAGGCCGGGAACGATTTCGCCCAGGCGGCGCGCTTCTTCGTCGTAGTTCCAGATGAACTCGCGACCGGTGCCTTGCTTCGTATAGCTCTTGCCGCTCTTGGTGTAGATCGTGATCCGCGGGCCGAACAGCGTCATCTGGTGCGACGGAATGATCGTCACCCGTTTCATGAGGTCCAGCACTTCGGGCGGGTCGTCGGCCGGGTTGATGGCCTGGCCGCGCGCCGCGGAGTAGCCGCGTTTGACCACCCCGTAGGCGGTGAAGTACCCCGTATTGCCCGGTTTCGCTACAACGTCTTCCCGCCGGCTCGGAAATGCGGGGCTCGGATACTGCGTCTCGAGCCAGTTCACGACGGCCTCGACGCGATCGACGTCCTGGTGCTTGATGTCGTGCTCTTCGCAGAGCTGGGCCGCCACCGCGATATGCCCTATGTTGTAGCCGGCCGTAAAGTAGATGCGGTAGAGCGTCTCCAGGAACATCCATTCCTTCCCCAGATTCGCAGTGATGTCCGCGAGGTTCGCCTGGGTGATGCCGGCAAAGGAATAGGAAAGGCGTCCCATGTTGTTGCCCGTATACGCGTGATAGAAACCGGCGTCGCCTTCGAGGACCGTTTCGCCGCCCACGTGCCCTGCCTGGCCGAGGGCGACCGCCAGCATGGCGTTGCGCACCGCCGCGCCCTCGCGCAGCGCCTTGCCACCGCCGCGGGCGCCTTCGATGCCGCCTCCCGCCAGGCTGGCGCAGAGCGCGATCGTGCTGTTCACCTGCTCTTCGTTGAGGCCCATCATCTTTGCGGCGGCGATGGCCGCGCCGAAGATGCTGAAAACGGGGCCGGGATGGAAGCCGCGCGACATCACCGTCGGAATGAAGTCGGCCGCCAGCCGCTCCATCACCTCGTAGCCGGCTGCGACGCCCGTGAGGAAGTCCTTGCCCGAAGCGCCCGCAGCCTCCGCCCCGACGAACGCGCCCGGAATGATGCTCGTGCCGGGGTGCGTGAGCATGCGGAAGGTGTCGTACTTGCCGCCACCGAGGGCCATCTCCGAGTTCGCGTACGCCGCGCCGCCCTTCGTCGCGATGCTGCCGTTCACCATGATGGTTGCGCCCTTGCGCACGCCGGCTTCTTCTTCGGTGATGAGCTTCACGGCCTGCTTCCCGGGCCCGGTCTGGGACCCGAGCAGCACGGATGCCAGACAATGCAGCGTGACGCCCTTCGCGCGATCGACCACGTCGGGCGGGAGATCCTGGTAGCGCAGCCCTACGACCCACTGCGCGAGCTGCCGGCTAAGTGATGCCATACGTGCTGACTCCTTCGTTCAATGTGAATCTAATTGTGCCATTGTCCTGCGGGCGGTCTTGCGTAAGGAGTGTGTCGGGACAACGCCGACGCACTCCTGAATGATGAAGATCGCGACCTGGAACGTCAATTTCCTCAGTCGATCTGCAGCCCAAGACCTGCGTGCAGCAGCTCAAGCCGGCTCCCAAAGGACGCTCAGCGGCGCCGCCGTCATGCGCCCGCCGAAGGGCACTACCGCATCCCCGTCGTAGAGCAGTACGCCGCGCGCGAACTTCTTTCCCGCCGCCTCGGCCAGTGCCTCCAGGCCGGCGAAATCCGCTGCGCCCACGGTTGCGGACGCCTTCACTTCGACGCCGGCGATCCGCCCGCCTGGCCCTTCGAGCACCACATCCACCTCACGGCCGGCGGCCGTCCGGAAATGATAGAGTGCGACGCGTGCCTCGGCCCAGCTTGCCTGCTTCCTCAATTCCATGACCACGAACGTCTCGAGCAGGTGCCCGAGCGCCGAGCGGTCGCGTGCAAGCGCCGCCGCGTCGAGGCCCGCCAAGTGCGCGGCAAGGCCCGAGTCCACGAGATGGGTCTTGGCCGATTTGACCAGCCGCTTGCCGAGGTTCGTGGACCAGGCGGGCAGCGGCGCCAGCAAATAAGTGAGCTCGAACAGTGCGAGATAGCGTTTAAGGGTCGTGTGCGCGATCCCCGAAGCGCGCGAGATCTCCGCGACGTTCATCAGGCCCGCCGAGCGCGCCGCGAGCAGGGCAAGCAGCCGCGGCATGTCTATGAGGCCCTCGATGTGCGCGAGATCCCGCACGTCCCGCTGCAGGATTGCCGTAATGTAGGACCCGAACCACGCCTCGCGGCGGCTCGCGTCGGTGCGCCCGACGAGTTCCGGGTACCCGCCCGCGGCCACGAGTTGCGCGGCCTCCGCATGACGGCGCCGCGCGATCGTCAAGGGCCGATCGGAGAACAGCACCCGGATGAAACCTTCCGCGCGCCCGAGCATCTCCCCTTGCGAGAGCGGCCAGAGCGTGCGGATCTCCATGCGCCCGGCAAGCGACTCGGAAAGCCGGGGCAGCGCGAGCACGTTCGCCGAACCCGTCAGAAGAAAGCGTCCGGGACGCCGGTCCTCGTCCACCGATTTCTTGATCGCGCGCAGGAGCTCCGGGACGCCCTGCACCTCGTCGATCACGAGCGGCTCGCCGCGCCCGCGCAGGAACCCGGCGGGGTCGCGTGCGGCGCCCGCCAGCGTGGCCGCATCGTCGAACGAGACGTACTCGCCCCCGAGCGCGTTGCACAGCTTCTTCGCCAGCGTGGTCTTGCCAGTCTGCCGCGCCCCGTTCAGGAGCACCACCGGCGTGTCGGCGAGCGCCCGGCGCAGTGCCGCTTCAATATGTCGCCGGTACATGGCAGTATTATAGCCATTCAGTGGTGATTTTGCGAAAAGCCGATTGGCGACTGATGACTCTGGATGGCGCGCGCCGAGCGGTCCTTCGCGTCATCATTGCTGGTTTGATAAGCATCCATCTGGACTTGCTCTGGGGTCATATCACCAAGCGCGGCGGAT
>CAZQJF010000461.1:0-3639 GCA_964593735.1 uncultured Streptomycetaceae bacterium
GGCGTCGCCGTTGAAGATGTCATAGAATTGCATGGCGCCCAGTTTACCCGACTCGACGAATTCTTCATGACCAGCGGCGGACCGGAAGCGTTGCTCGGCGAGCGGCGCGTCATGTTTTCCGCCCACAGCGTGCGGCTGGCGTGGATCCTGGCGCTCGCCTATGTACTGGTCGTGGTCTATGCCAGCGTTCAGCCCGTCCGCGGCTGGCGCATGCCGGCGCCGGATATTCTCACCTTCCTTGCCGCGCCGTGGCCGCGCTACATCACTCTGGAAGACATCGTGATCAACATCGCAGCCTACGTGCCGCTCGGGTTTCTGCTCTCGATCGGATACGGGGCGCGCTACGGCGCCGCCCTCGGCGTGCTCGCGGCCGCGTTCTTCGCCGCGGGTTTGAGCCTCGCCATGGAAGCGGCGCAGATGTTCCTGCCGAACCGTATCGCCTCCAACGTGGATCTGATCACCAACGGTCTGGGCGGGTTGATCGGCGCGATGGCGGCGCCGCTCTTCGGGCCCTCCCGTCTCGTCGGGAGAAAGCTGCACGCGGTGCGCCACCGGTTGTTTCAGGAAGGCATGGTGGCTGACGTCGGGTTCGTCATCGTGTGCCTCTGGGTGCTCGCACAGCTGGACCCCACCGCGCAGCTTTTCGGCACGGGTGCCGTACGCGGCATTTTAGAGCTGCCGCCCTGGTTCCCGCACACGCCCGCGCTCGTACTGTCGATAGAGGCGGCGGTCGTGTTCCTGAATCTCGTCGCGCTCGGCCTGATCGTGGCGGCGCTGATGGAGCCCACGGCACGTCCGCTGCCGTTGATTGCGGCGGTGGCGGGCTCGGGCCTCGCGTTGAAGACGGTCGCGGCGGCGCTCGCCAAAGCCGCGCATCCGTTCGTGTGGTTCACCCCGGGGGTGTCGTTAGGCCTCGTCTCCGGCTGGCTGGCGCTCAACGCTCTGGTGCGCCTCCCCCGCCGCGCCCGGCTGCCGTTGGCCGTGGTCTGTATTCTCGCCGCCACGGCGGCGATCAACCTGGCCCCCGACAATCCTTATCAAAGCATTCCGCCGCAGTTGCTGGTGCGCGGGCCCAGCCATTTCCTGAGTTTTTCGGGCATCGTGCGCGCCCTTTCGGAACTGTGGCCGCTGCTCGCCGTCACCTATATCATCGTGGCGCTGAGCGAGCGCAAGTGAACCGCGGAGCCGGTGGTCGCGCGGGAACCCACTCACACTTTGCGCCTATCATCTATAATTGAACTCATTGCACACGCGGTTCACTACCGGGTTGCTCTGAGGTACGGCAGGCGCGCCGCGGCGACGGGAATTTGACTGACAGACAGGACACCATGAGCTACTACGAACGGCACGTGTTTTTCTGCTGCAATCAGCGCAAAGAGGGCGAGCAGTGCTGCAACAACCAGGCCTCGAGCGACATGCGCAATTACGCCAAGGACCGGGTGAAGAGCCTCGAACTCTCCGGTCCGGGCAAGGTCCGCATCAATCAGTCCGGCTGCCTCGACCGCTGTTCGGAGGGACCGGTGATGGTCGTCTATCCCGAGGCCGTGTGGTACACCTACGTGGACCGGGAAGACATAGACGAGATCATCGACGAGCACCTGGTCAAGGGCCGCATCGTCGACCGTTTGCGCATTTAGGTGGCAGTGTTTCGTTGCTCGTTTCTCGTTTCTCGTCTTGAACGAACCGTTCGACCTGAACGAATCACGAAAAACGAGACACGAGTCACCCCTGGATGCCAGCCATCGACGTCCGGCCGCTACCCGCTTCCTCCCTGACCCGGGTGCTGATAGACGGCCCGGCGGGCAGGATCGAGACCGATATCAACGATCCCGGCGGGGCCCGGCGCGGAATCGCCCTGATCGCCCATCCCAATCCGGTGCAGGGAGGCACCAAGGACAACAAAGTGGTGACCACGCTCGCAAGGGCTTACTTCGCGCTGGGCTACGTGGCCGCGCGGCCCAATTTTCGGGGCGTGGGCGCATCCGAAGGAGTGCACGACGAGGGGCGGGGCGAAACGGAAGACATGCTGGCGGCAGCCGGCTATCTCAAGGAGCGGTTCGCAGGACTGCCGATCGCGCTGGCCGGCTTCTCGTTCGGCAGTTTCGTCCAGGCGCGGGTTGCAAAGCGATTCGCTGCCGAGCACCTGGCGCTCGTGGGCCCGGCGGTGAACCGGTTTCCCACCGAAACCGTGCCGGCCGATACGCTGGTCATTCACGGTGAACTCGACGACGTCGTTCCGCTGGCGGCGGTGCTCGACTGGGCCCGGCCGCAGAACCTCCCTGTCGTGGTGATCCCGGGCGGCGAGCACTTTTTTCACGGGCGGCTGAACCTGCTTTCCGACATCATTGTGCGATATTTCCGGCGCGATGCGCCGGAAATATAAGCGGCGCGCATTGGTATGTCTGCCCTGCCCGTGGTCCATTTGCGCGCCGCGGGTCTTCGGAAACGCTACGGCGATCTGGAGGTGGTGGCGGGGATAGACCTCGAACTCAAGCCCGGCGAGTGCTTCGGCCTGCTCGGACCGAACGGGGCGGGCAAGACGACCACGCTGCGCCTGTGCCTGGGCCTGATCGATCCCGACGGCGGAAGCATCGAAGTGCTCTCGCTTCCCGTGCCCGAGCAGGCGCGCGAGGCGCGCCGCCGCATCGGGGTCGTGCCGCAAGCCGACAACCTCGATCCGGATTTCACGGTCGGGGAAAATCTGCTGGTATACGGCCGCTACTTCGGGTTGGCCGATGCCGTTATCCGCAGCCGAATTCCGGACCTCCTGGAATTTGCCGGGCTCGGCGCTCGCGCGGGCGCGCGTATCCAGGCGCTATCCAGCGGCATGAAGCGCCGGCTGACGCTCGCCCGCTCGCTCATCAACGATCCCGCTCTCATCTTCATGGACGAACCCTCCACGGGCCTGGACCCGCAGGCCCGGCACGTCATCTGGGAGCGGCTGCGCCAATTGCTCAACCAGGGGAAGACCATTTTTCTCACAACGCACTTCATGGACGAGGCGGAACGGCTGTGCCACCGGATCGCCATCATGGACCGCGGGCGCATCATCGAAACGGGCGCCCCGCGCGAGCTCATCGAGCGCCATATCGAGCCGCAGGTGGTGGAGATATTCGGCGACGGCACCGAGCGCTGGGCAGGGGAAATCGGGCGGGCTCACAGCCAGCGCTGCGAAAAGTCGGGCGATACCTGGTTCTGCTACACGCACGATGCCGACCCGCTGGTGCGCGACCTGGAGCAACGCCACGACCTGCGGTACCTGCACCGCCACGCCAACCTGGAGGACGTGTTCCTGAAACTCACCGGCAGGGAGTTGAGAGACTAGCTGAAGGAGTGATTCGTTGCTCGTTACTCGTCACTGGTCGCTCCCGGAGCGCAAGGCTCCCGGCGAATCGCCGGTCACGAGCAACGAGAAACGAGCAACGAGCCACTCTTTGAGCGCCAGATGACACCATGACATCCAAAATGCTCGCGTTACCCTCGTTCAGCACGAGGCACCTCTACGTATGGCGGCGCAACTCCCTGGTGTGGCGCAAGCTCGCCATTCCCTCGATGCTCGGCAACCTGGCCGATCCCATGATCTACATGTTTGGCCTGGGATACGGGCTGGGCGCGATGCTCTCCGACGTGGACGGCATG
>CAZQJF010000462.1:0-3630 GCA_964593735.1 uncultured Streptomycetaceae bacterium
GACAGCTTGCCGCGCTCGTGGCAGAAGCCGTTCCTGCGCGGGAGCCCAACCAGGATCCGGCGACGCGCACGTTTCAAGCTCTACGGATTCTCGTCAATCAGGAGCTTGAGGAATTGTCGCTAGCGCTGCCCCGGTGCGTCGAGCTCCTGCGTTCGGGCGGGCGCCTGGTGGTGATCAGCTTCCATTCCCTCGAGGACCGGATCGTCAAGCGTTTCGTGCGCGAGGCGGCGCAGCCCGGCCAGTTGCCGGCGCGCCTTCCGGTGCGCGCGAGCGAGCTGCCCCGCCCCAGGCTGCGCGTGGTGGGGCGGGCGGTCAAACCCGACCCCGGCGAAATCGCGGCCAATCCGCGGTCGCGCAGCGCGGTGATGCGCATCGCGGAGAAGGAGGCGGCGGCATGAGCGGCGGAGCAGGGGCCCCGAATGCGGGGATGCGACCCGCGAAGGACGCTGGGCCGCCGACGAGGAGGTGTCAGATGACGATAGCGGTGGCGGAGGCGGCGGCATGATGGCGCGGCTCTCCCTGCTCCTGCTCGCCGTGCTGATCGGCTGCGCGCTCGCGCTCGTCACGTCACAGCACAGGGCGCGCAAGCTTTATGTCGAACTGCAGAAGGAGCAGGAGCTCGCCAAGCAGCTCGATGTCGAATGGGGGCAGCTGCAGCTCGAGCAGAGCACGTGGGCGACGCACGGGCGCGTTGAAAAAATCGCCGCGAAGGCGCTTGGCATGCGCGTCCCGCCGCCGGCCCGCATCCAGGTGGTGCCCGCAATGCCTGCGGTTCCGGCGGAGACGCGGCCATGAGAACCGCCCGCCTCCCACAGCCCGCTCTCCAGCTCCCGGCATGGCGCTCGCGCCTGCTGCTGATCGCCGTGCTGGCGTGGTTTGTGGTGCTGGCAGGACGCGCCTTCTATCTCCAGGGGCTGCACCACGATTTCCTGCAGCAGAAGGGAGAGTCGCGTTACTCGCGCGTGATCGAGCTCTCCGCCACCCGCGGCATGATCGTCGACCGCAACAACGAGCCGCTCGCCATATCCACACCGGTGGAGTCGGTCGCGGCAAGCCCCGCGGACGTGGAGGCGAGCGCAGAGCAGCTCGTGCGGCTTGCGCGCCTGCTCGAGATCGACGTTAGCGATCTCGGGAAGAAGCTTTCGGACCGCAGCCGGGAATTCGTGTATCTGAAACGCCAGCTGCCGCCCGAAGAGGCCGCGAAAGTCGTGGCCCTTGCCATACCCGGCATATTCCTGCAACGCGAGCACCGCCGCTACTACCCGGCAGGCGAGGTGATGGCGCACCTCATCGGCTTCACCGACGTGAACGACAGAGGACAGGAGGCGCTCGAGCTCGCGTTCGAGCGCGAGCTCGCGGGCAGACCGGGCAGCCGCCGCGTCATCAAGGACCGGCTCGGGCGCATCGTAGAGGGCGTCGAAAGCATACGCACGCCGCAGAACGGGGAGACCCTCAGGCTTTCGATCGACTCCAAGATCCAGTATCTCGCCTACCGCGAACTGAAGGCCGCAGTGGCGGCGCATAAGGCGCGCGCAGGCGCCATCGTGGTGCTCGATGCGGCGAGCGGAGAGGTGCTGGCGATGGTCAACTGGCCCTCGTTCAATCCCAATAACCGCGGCAAGTTCGACCCCAGGCGAATGCGCAACCGCGCGGTCACAGATCTTTTCGAGCCGGGATCGACGATCAAGCCCTTCACCGTCGCCGCAGCGCTGGAAGCCGGCACCTTCACGCCGGAGAGCGTGATCCAGACCGCGCCGGGCCAGCTCACTATCGGCACTCAGGTGATCCACGACGTGCGCCCGCAAGGGGCGCTGACGGTCGCCCAAGTGATCCAGAAGTCATCGAACGTGGGTACCGCGAAGATGGGGCTCGCATTGTCTTCGGAGACGCTCTGGAGTTTGTTCGATCGCGTCGGATTCGGCGCACCGCCGCGTTCCGGTTTTCCCGGCGAAGTATCCGGAAGGCTGCGTGCCTACAAGAGCTGGCGGCCGATCGAACAGGCAACGATGTCTTACGGCTACGGCATTTCATTGTCGCTCCTGCAGTTGGCGCGCGCCTACACCATATTTGCCTCCGACGGCGAATTCAAGCCGGTCACCCTGCTCAAACGCGAGGCACCGGTGGAGGGCGCGTCGTCGCTTTCTCCCGCGACGGCCCGTGAAGTGCGCCGCATGCTCGAAATGGTGGTGCAGCCCGGAGGTACCGCGCCGCGCGCCCAGCTCTCCGGCTATCGCACTGCCGGTAAAACCGGCACCGCGCGCAAGCTCGAGGGCGCCGGCTACGCATCCAACAAGTTTGTATCGTCGTTTGTGGGGTTTGCGCCGGTATCGAACGCGCGCCTTGTGGTGGCGGTGATGATCGACGAGCCCACCGCCGGCCAGTACTACGGCGGCGCGGTGGCCGCGCCGGTATTCGCGCAGGTGATGGCAGGAGCGCTGCGGCTCATGGCGGTATCGCCCGATGCGCCGGTAGACAGCGTCGTGCTGCCGCCGCCCGAGGCGCAGGAGATCAGGGAAGAAGTGTGATCTCAGGGACTAGGGACTAGGGGCTGGGGACGAGGGACAGGGATTGAGCATCGACTGGAATGCCATAGCCGCGCTGGGGATCAGGCGGCTCACGAACGACAGCCGGCAGGTGCGGCCGGGCGATACGTTCGTCGCGTATCCGGGCGAGACGCGCGACGGCCGCGCCTTTATCGCGCAGGCGATCGCCAACGGGGCGGCTCACGTGTTGTGGGAAGCGGGCGATTTCCGTTGGCGGCGGGCGTGGCGAGTCCCCAACGTCGGCGTCACGGATCTGCGCAGGCACGCGGGCGAAGTCGCGAGCCGGATTTACCGGCGTCCCACGAACCGGCTGTGGATGATCGGCGTCACCGGCACGAACGGCAAGACCACCTGCAGCCAGTGGATTGCACAGGCCCTGACGCAGGCAGGCCGGCGCTGCGCGGTCATCGGCACTATCGGCTACGGCGTGCGGCCGCCGTTCAAGAGCATGCCCAACACCACCCCGGACGCGCTGTGGCTGCACGCGCAGCTCGCGGGGTTCGCGCGCCGGGGAGTGCAGGCGGTCGCCATGGAGGTCTCCTCGATCGGGCTCGACCAGCACCGGCTTGCCGGGGTCGAGTTCGACGTCGCGCTGTTCACCAATCTCACCCGCGATCACCTCGAATATCACGGCACCATGCGGCGCTACGGTGCAGCCAAGGCGCGCCTGTTCGCAGGAAGATCGCTAAGCCACGCCGTCGTAAACCTCGACGACGATTTCGGGCGCCGACTCGCGCGCCGCATCAGTCGGCCCGGCCTGAAGGTCATCGGGTACGGGTTCGGCAGGACGCCGGCAGCCCGAACGGCCCGCGTGGCAGGCAGCGATCTCGTAGCAGGCCCGCATGGCGTGAGCTTCAAGGTGAAAACGCCCTGGGGCCGGGCGAGAGTGGCGAGCCCGGTTCTCGGCCGCCACAACGCATCGAACCTGCTCGCCACCCTGGCGGTTCTTCTTGCCAGCGGATGGAAGCTGCGCAAGGCGGTCGCAGTGCTCGCGCACCTCAAGCCCGTTGCCGGACGGATGCAACGCCTGGGCGGCGGCGCGCAACCCCTCGTCGTCGTGGACTACGCCCATACCCCCGACGCGCTG
>CAZQJF010000463.1:0-2121 GCA_964593735.1 uncultured Streptomycetaceae bacterium
ATACGCCCGGCGAGGGCCTGGCGGAACTCAGAGTCTCCTTGAACGGGGCGGCGGTTGTTTCCTCGTCGAGCGGCGGCTACGTGCTGGAGTCCACCGCCCTGGGCACGCGCACGATCACGCTGTCCGGGGCCGGGCTCGACGGGCGGGTGACTTTCAAGACGGTTCTCGCCGACGGCATGAACATCAAGCTCGACGTGATCGACGGCGACACGCTGCAGACGTCGGTTTCAGGCAGGATCGCGGGGCCGGTCACGAGAGTGGAAGGACTCGGCCTGACCGGGCTCGAGCTGTCCGCCGGCAGCGGAACGCACACCCTCGTCGGCACGAAAGGCGACGACACGCTGTCCGGCGGTGGCGGCAACGATGTCGTGAACGGCGGTTGGGGGAGCGACACTCTGAACGGTGGTTCCGGCAACGACGCGCTGAGCGGCCATTCGGGGAACGACACCTTGAAAGGCGGTTCGGGCAGGGACAGCCTCGCCGGTGGCGCCGGCGACGACACGCTCTTCTGGGACGCAGCCGATGCGCTCTTCAACGGCGGGAGCGGCAGCGGCGACACGCTGAAAGTAAGGGGCTCGGGGGTGAAGTTGAATCTCACCACGCTCCCGGACGGCAGGATCGTCAACGTCGAGCGCATCGACCTCACGGGCAGCGGCAATAACGTGCTGACCCTGGACGCGCGTGAAGTCCTCGATCTCTCGTCGACGGACAATACGCTGCAGGTGCTCGGAAACGCCGGGGACAGGATGCACCGGGGCGGGGGTTGGACACACGGTGCCGACCAGAAGATCGACGGAAACTCGTACGAAAGCTATACGCAGAGGCTCGCCACCTTGCTGGTGGACGGCGACATCACCAGCGTGGTGTGAGCGGTGCCGCCAGAGGGCGATGCAAATTTGTGAAGAGCCCGTTCGTGTTAAGCCCTTCGACTCCGTCGTTCATCCGTTCGTCCTGAGCGTAGCGCAGCGGAGTCGAAGGATGAACGGCTACGCTCAGGACAGGCTGCGCGCGGCGCGAGTTGTTCACTCTTCGACTCCGCGCATCCGCGCGCAGTTCATCCCGAGCGTGTCCCCGTTCATGCTTCGACTCCGGCACCGCCTACGCTCAGCACGAACGGAAGGGAGTCGAAGGGCTCAGCACGAACGGAAAGGAGTCGAAGGGCTCAGGGCGAACGAGAGGAGTCGGAGGGCTCAGGGCGAACGAGAGTCTTGCATCGGGCTGCCAGGTTATCGGCTGCCAGGCCATATTGCCTCCGTGATACATCGCACTATTCCCCTCCGGGGATGCTGATACCATTCCGGGATACAGGCAGCCGCCGCCAATAAAGGCAGGCGCCTCCAATCCAAGAGGGAGCGGCAGCGATGGCAACGAATACCTCGAACGCAAACGAGCAGATGTTCCTGGAGCTCATCAATTCCGCGCGGCTCGATCCGCTCGGGGATGCGGCTCGCTACATTTCCTCCTATGGGACGCAGGCGCAATCGGGCGTGGCCAATATCAATCAGGCGCTGGATTTCTTCAATGTAAGCGGAACGCTGCTGCTCCAGCAATACACGGCATTGAATCCCGCCCGGCCAGTGGCCTGGAACAACAAGCTTGCGGCTGCCGCTGAAAAACACAGCGAGAAGATGATCGCGACGAATACGCAGTCCCATCAGCTCCCGGGAGAATTCAGTCTTCCGGCTCGTATCACGGCTCAAGAGTACAGCTTCTCTAACGTCGCCGAAAATATCTATGCGTACACCAAGGATCCGTTGTTCGGCCACGCCGGTTTCATGGTCGATTGGGGTAGAGCACAGGACGGCGCTGTCGGCGGGATGCAGGTTCCGCCCGGGCATCGCGTGAGCATCATGAACCCGATCTACCGGGAGGTCGGAATCGGCGTAGTCGCGGAAAACACATCGAACGCTGTCGGTCCGCTGGTCGTCACCCAGGACTTTGGAACGCGCAACAATTTTTCCGGCGTCTTAATACTGGGCGTCGCCTACACGGATACCACCGGTAACAGCTCCAAGAATGACAATTTCTATTCCGTCGGCGAAGGCGAGGCAGGCCTGAGGGTCGCCCTGGGCGGCTCCAGTGTCGTCTCCTCGTCGAGCGGCGGTTATACGCTGGAAACCA
>CAZQJF010000463.1:2221-3618 GCA_964593735.1 uncultured Streptomycetaceae bacterium
ACGGTCCAGTCCTCGATAAGCTACACGTTGACGGACAACGTGGAGAAGCTAACGCTCATAGGCTCCTCCGACAGAAACGGGACCGGCAACTCGCTCAAGAACACGATCCAGGGCAACTCGGGCGACAACCTGCTCGACGGCAAGGGCGGCGCCGACACCGTTAAAGGCGGCGGCGGCGACGACACGCTCATCTGGAGCTCGTCCGATGTGCGGCTGGACGGCGGGACCAACAGCGCAGAAGCAGGCGACACGCTGAGAGTGAGCGGCTCGGGGGTGACCCTGGATCTCACCGACGTCCCGGCCGGCAGGATCCGGAACATGGAACGGATCGATCTCATGGAAACCGGCGCCAACGTGCTGACGCTGAACATGGAGGAAGTCCTCGCGCTTTCCTCCACGAGCGACACGCTGCAGGTGCTCGGGAACGACGGGGATACCGTGAACATGGAAGGGGTCTGGGTGCAGGACTTGGGCGCAGATCAGGAGATTGACGGGCACACGTACGAAAGCTATACGCAGGGTCCTCTTGCCACTTTGCTGGTGGATACCGACATCACCATCGTTTGAGCCGCAAGCGGGACCCCATCAGGAACCCCTGAGTACGTCATCCTCGCGGAAGGCGGGGACTCTCAGCACGTCATCCTCGCGAAGCCTGCCCCCGAATGTTGTTGTCGGGGGGCGGGGAACCAGTAACGAACAGAATCGCCTGGGTTCCCGCCTGCGCGGGAATGACGACTCCCGCGCGTGACGCGCCCCCTCTCACGCTGACGATATGCAGTCAGTAGATCGCCGATATTTCGTCGATATTTCCTCGCTGGTCGGCACGCACCCGCGCTCGCGAACGCCGTTCGTCGGGTAGACACCATTCATCGGGGCAAGCGTCGAGCGCGGGACATGGACCAGTTGATCGCAGCACACACGGATCAACGCCATGTGCAGGTGCGCGCCACCCCGCGTGTTCGTCTCGAACTCGCCCGCGTAGCCCGAGCCGCGGAAAGTCGTGGCCGCCTCGTAACACGTACCCAACCTGCTGGTAAATCAAGGTTTTCTCGCGGGATATGAGCTCCGCCCCCGATGCGCTCCTTCACGTCAGGGCACCGATTTTCCGGGTAAGCGGAGAAACGCGGGGAGCCGCATCCGGCTGCGTGACACTCCATTGGCTCCTGTGGAGACCGAGGGTGGAACCGCTGATCCGATGCACGCCGCGCGGGCGCGCTTATTGCATTCGTGATGCATCGCACTTTGTACGTCCCGGGTAGCTGATACCATCGCCCGGGAGCGAGCTAATGCCTCTGAAAGGGAGTTGTATCAATGGCTTCAAATAATCAAGAGCAGATGTTCCTGGAGTTGATCAATTCGGCGCGGCTCGATCCGCTCGGCGATGCGGCCCGCTACAT
>CAZQJF010000464.1:0-3612 GCA_964593735.1 uncultured Streptomycetaceae bacterium
TAGGGCGTAACGGTATGGCGGCCATACCGTAGGCTGCGGCTTTGCGGGGGTGCGTACGGCTTCCTTCGCGTTCAATCCGCCCGCAGGCCATGCTGCCTGCGCGCTCGTGCTGGATACTCATCGCGCGGCCGCGCTTCTGGACGAACCATCGCGATGGCTGTCACGCCCCCGCATGGCCATCGGCTATCTTGTTGATTGTATGTAATTCCTGACCAAGATTGAATCTCGCATCGCTGCCATCGCTGCATCCCTGATCGTTACTGGCGCCGCGCTGCTCTGCGCGAACGTCGTGCACGCACAGGGCAAGTTTCCGGACCGCGCGGTCCGGTTGATCGTGCCGTTCCCGCCCGGCGGGCAGACCGACAACGTGAGCCGGCAGCTCAGCGTCAAGATCGCGCCGATCCTCGGCCACCAGTTGATCGTCGACAATCGGGGCGGCGCCGCCGGCACCCTCGGCAGCGCAGAGGTCGCCCGCGCGAAACCCGACGGCTACACGTTGTTGATAGCGACGACGTCCACGCACGCGCTCAGTCCGATAGCGATGCCCAACGTGCCGTACGATCCCGTGAAGGATTTCGCGCCGATCACGGCCCTGGGCACCGGTCCGATCGCGGTCTCGGTGCACCCGAGCGTGCCGGCGCGTACGCTCAAGCAGCTGGTTACCGACGCCAAGTCGAATCCGGGAAAGTATTCCTACGGGTCTTCGGGCGTGGCCAGCATCAATAATCTTGCCGGCGAGCTGCTGAAGATCCGCGCGGGCAAGCTCGAAATCCTGCACGTGCCTTACAAGGGAGCCGGTCCCGCCCTGGCGGAGCTGATCGGCGGCCAGATTCCCATGTCCTGCACGACGCTGAGCGGGGCGCTCCCGCACCACCGGTCGGGACGCGTGCGTATTCTGGCGGTGATGAAGGAGCAGCGCTCGGGGAGCGCGCCGGACATTCCAACGACCGCGGAAGGCGGCGTTTCCGGCGCGGTCGCTTACACCTACAACATACTGCTCGCTCCCGGAGGGACGCCCCGCAGCGTCGTGGATTACCTGAGCGGCGCGATGGCGACGGTCATGGCCGATCGCTCGTTCGTGGAGGGGCTCGTCAAGCTCGGGGTGGACCCGATCACGGACTCCAATCCCGACAAGGCGGCGGCGATGCTCAAGACCGAGTTCGATAAATGGGGGCCGCTCATCATATCGCTGGGACTGGGACAGAATCACTGACCCCTCATCCAGGGGAGGAGACGGTCGGGCGGGGATGTGATGTCAGAATTCCACCGCCGGCCCGCGCCATGAATCGTCCCGCGGCCGCGCGCGGGCGAGCGCCCGATCCGCCGAGCACCAGCCTTCGCACGCATTGCGCCCCGGGCGGCGCCGCCAGACGTTCAGCAGCCCCTTGCACCTGGCGTAGAAGTGAAAGAACCGCAGCACGTTCAGGCGCTCCGACGCGGTCGGGGGCCGTGCGCTGCAGACCAGCTTGTCGTCCTGCATGCCGCGGTCCGTCAACGTGATGGCGCCCCACGCCCTGACCCGCACGCGGGCGCCATATGCCAGCCGCGGTCCCAGCACCAGCGCGTCCAGCAGATCGCCTTCCAGTCCCATGTAGACCGGCACCGACCCGTAATTGAACGGGCACGGCAGGGGCGAGATGAAATCGATGCGGCCGGACGATCCGCGCTTGAGAAAGCTTCCTCGCGGAACCTCGATCACCACCTCAACCTCCGGCGAACCGGTGAATGGCCCGCCGTCCCGGGAGCTGCTGTCGTCATGATCCTGCACCGGACTATCCTACTTGCTTTTCTTCTTTCGGTATCATCCTGAGGGAGTAGAGGCCTGCGCTTGCCGTTCTTCAGCGGGGTGTGATAGTGACTGCGGAATACACGATTACGGTCCAATGGGGCGACTGCGATCCCGCGGGGATCGTGTTCTACCCGAACTACTTCAAATGGTTCGACCAGGCGGGCTGGGCGCTGCTTGCGCGCCTGTTTCCCGACAAGCGCACCCTGCTGGAGCGTCACGGGGTCATCGGTTTTCCGATCGCCGAGGCCTCCGCGCGGTTTCTTCGCCCGTCGTCGCAGTTCCAGACGATCAATTTCAGGAGTACGGTGGAGAGCTGGCAGGAAAAGCGCTTCACCCTCCTGCATCAGGGATATCGGGATGGAGAGCTGTTGCTGGAAGGACGCGAGTTGCGCTTCGTGGGCCGCGTCGATCCGCAGCACCCGAAGCGGCTGCAATCGGTTGCGATCCCGGCGGAGATCGTCGAGGCGTTCCGCTCGATGCAGAAGTGACAATGCTTTTCCACTCATTCGCTGCCGCGGGTCCAGGAAGGCAGTCGTGCTTTTCAAGACGGCGCCTCGTGCGTAGCGGACGATGGGATCGACTGGATTGCCGAACCGGTCAACGGGTGGCATGTTGCCGGCGGACATGACGTCTCCCGCGATTGCGGGTATGCGGCAAGCTTAGGCTGGCCCCGGGGCCGGTGCAAGCGCCGCCTTGGAGTACATCAGTGCCCATATCCTTCGTTTTCATATGGGCTCTTAGACTATTCGCCGGTGGTTCGACTCCGGCGGGCGCCTTTGCTATCGTTAAGGGTGCGGTCCGTTCCCGCCCCCATGGGGAGCATTCAATTGGGCAAGAAACTTTACGTAGGCAACTTGAGCTACGAAATCGCCAAGGGCGACCTGGAACGCGTGTTCGCCGCGCACGGCACCGTCGTGGCGGCGCAAGTGATCACCGAGCGCGATACCGGCCGCTCCAAGGGATTCGCTTTCGTGTGCAACGTTTCAATAGGAGGTTAACACCTTGGCAAAAACCAACTACCAGTTCGAAAAACGCCAAAGAGACCTGGCCAAGAAGAGAAAGCAGGAAGAAAAACGGCAGCGCAAGCTCGCCGCGAAGACGCCGGGCGAGGGGGGTACGGAAACCTTGCCGGACGGAACTGAATCCGAGACCAACAATGCTGCTGGCGAAGCGGCGGAACGCGGTCCCGCGCCCTCAGCCGATACACGCTGACGCACAGGCCATCGATCGCCTTATCTACTCGGCCGGGACAGGCATTGGAAGTCTGCGTTATTTGGCGGCCTACCGGCGCTTGAAGCCGCAACGCCGCTAACGACTTTTCGTGACAAAACATGTATCATGCCGCGCCGGGATGCGGTTACACCGTAACGCGGCCGGCTGCGCAATCTCCCCCGGTTGCAGTTGCCCGGTCGATTCAATCTGGAGCCGAGATGAATATTTTTGTGGGCAACCTGGCTCCCGAAGTGACGGAAGTCGAGGTGGCTGAGCTGTTCAAGCCGTTCGGCCGGGTCGAATCGGTGCAACTGGTGCGCGAGCTGTTCACCGGCAAGCTGAAAGGGTTCGGATTCGTGGAGATGCCTGGCAAGTTGCACTCGCTCGCTGCGATAACCGGGTTGAACGGCAGGGAATTCGCCGGGCGTCCCATCAAGGTCAATGAAGCGCGGCCCCGGCCCGAGCGCGGCCGCCGGCGCTAGCAGCCTGTCAGACTTGAAGTTCCGACAGGCTGCTAAATGCAAAACCGCCCGCAGACTTGCAGCAGAGCGGGGTGAAAAGACCAGTTTTGGCTGTCAATAAGGACGTCACGGCGTCGAATTCATGCACTT
>CAZQJF010000465.1:0-3602 GCA_964593735.1 uncultured Streptomycetaceae bacterium
GCGGGCATGGCGTGGGTCGGGACAGCGGCTGATTTCATGGTGCCCTCCCTTATCGGTTCACTCGCTGGTGTAGCGTCTGTGTCCGGCGATTCGAGCAAATGCTCGATATGGGGAAGCACTCTAGTTGCCGGCGAAGTTCCGGTAAGTGCGTAAACGCACCGGAAATCCCGCTTTTCCGGCTACTTCGTTGCCGGGATGAATGACATATAGCGACCAACCGCCAAGACGGTTAGCATAGTCAGTGGCCCTATTGGGGGGGGCGGCATTTGAGTGACAACGACGCTGCGGCCGGAGCGGCTTCGGGCAGGGAGAACGGCGGGACGCCGTTGACCGACGAAAAAGGGAACTCGCGCCCAGCGGTAACGCGGCGCGCGGCCTGCCCCGCCTGTGGCTTCGCCAATCCCGTGGAATTCCGCTACTGCGGCGGATGCGGCGCCTTACGCGAAGGCGGCGCGGCGCATTCCGCGCCCGAGCCTGAACTACCCGGGCGTCCGCAGGCCGAGCGCCGGCAACTCACGGTCTTGTTCTGCGATCTCGTCGGTTCCAGCATGCTCGCGAGCCGCCTCGACCCCGAGGAGCTGCGCGACGTGATTCGTTCGTACCAGGACGCGTGCAGGTCGGTCATCAAGCGCTTCGACGGGACGGTTTCCCGCTACGTGGGTGACGGGATCCTCGCGCTTTTCGGCTACCCCCGCGCGCACGAGGATGACGCCGAACGCGCCGTGCGATCCGGGCTCGACATCATCGCGTCGGTGGCCTCGCTGCCACTGCCGGGAACCGCCGCCGGGACGGAGCCGCTCGCGGTCCGGATCGGAATCGCGACCGGGCTCGTGGTCGTCGGCGATCTCGTCGGAGACGGGGCTGCCGAAGAAGACGCGGTCGTGGGCGAAACGCCCAATCTCGCCGCCCGGCTCCAGGGTCTCGCACCCCCGAACTCCGTGGTCATCGCGGCGAGCACCCGCGCTCTCATCGGCGAGCGCTTCGAATGCCTGGATCTCGGCACGCATCTCCTGCATGGTTTTGCCGAGTCGGTCCGGGCCTGTCGAGTGATTTCCTCCCGGTTCGCCGGCAGCCGCTTCGAAGCAGCGCAGCCGGCGCGCATTACGCCGCTCGTAAACCGCAAGGAGCACCTGCGCTGGCTGCGGCAGCTCTGGCAGGACATCGGGCACGGCCGCGGCCGGGTAGTCCTGCTCTCGGGCGAGGCCGGCATCGGCAAATCGCGGGTGGTGGAGGCGCTGCGCGAGCGGCTCGCCGGCACGCCGCACGCTTTCCTGCGCTATCAGTGCTCGCCGCACTACGTCAATACCGCACTGCATCCGGTGATCGAGCAGGTCGAGCGCGCGGCGGGCATCGGGCACGAGGATGCGCCCTCTGTCAAGCTCGCGAAGCTGTCGTCGTATGCCGCCGCCGCGCAAGAGCCCGCCGATGCGGTTCCCCTGTTCGGAGCGCTGCTTTCCATACCGGCGGACGAGCGGTTCCCCATGCCCGCGATGAGTCCGCAGCGCCAGAAGGAGCGCACGTTCGAGCTGTTGCTCGGTTTCATCCAGCAACAGGCGCTCACCCAGTCCCTGCTGGTCGTGTTCGAGGACGTGCATTGGGTAGACCCGACGACGCAGGAATTCCTGGCCCTGCTGATCGAGCGCGTGCGCGACATGCGCGCGTTGCTCGTCCTCACCTTCCGTCCGGATTTCTCGCCACCGTGGAAAGATCAACCGCATGTCGAAAACCGGGAGCTGAGGAGACTGGAGCCCGAGCATGCGATGGGGCTGGTCGAGCGGGTGGCTGGCGAGCGCCTCCCGAGGAATATCCTCGAGCAGGTGGCAGCCAAGACGGACGGGGTGCCGCTGTTCATCGAGGAGTTGACGAAAGCCGTAGTCGATACCGAGCTCAGGGAGCAGCGGAACCCATCCACGTTGCCGGCGCCGCCGCCCGCGTTTTCCATTCCATCGACGTTGCAGGATTCGCTGATGGCCCGGCTGGATCAGCTCGGGCCGGCAAAACCGATCGCGCAGGTCGCCGGCGCCATCGGCCGCGAGTTCAGTTACCAGCTGCTCGAAGCCGTCGCGCTGCTCCCGGCGGAGCGCCTGCGCGAAGGATTGCTCGTGCTCGAGCAGTCCGGACTCGTCTACGCGCAGTCCGGCGTCCCTGCCGCGAGCTACGCATTCAAGCACGCGCTCGTGCAGGAGGCGGCATACCAGAGCCTGCTGCGCAGCCGCCGGCGCGAGCTGCATCTGCTCATCGCCGAGGCGCTGGAGACCCACTTTCCGCAGACAGCCCGCAACGCCCCGGAGCTGGTAGCGCACCATTGGACCGAGGCCGGCAACGCCGAACGGGCCGTCGAGGGCTGGCTGGCTGCCGGGCGGCGGGCGAGCGAGCGTTCCGAGTATCGCGAAGCCATAGGACATCTGCGCAAGGGCCTTGCGCTGATTCCGCGTCTGACCGACGCGCAAGCGCAGCGCAATCTCGAGTTGGCGCTGCGTCTCGCCCTGGCGCCGGCCCTGATCATAAGCCAGGGAGGTGGAACCCCGGAGGTCGGGGCCTTGTATTCGCGCGCCCTCGAGCTGTGCGAGGGAACGCCCGCGTCGGCGACCCATTTCGTCGCCCATTGGGGCTGGTGGCGCGCTTCCATGGACCACCGCATGGGCCGGGAGCGAGCCGACAAGGTGCTCGCGCTCGCGCAAAATCTCGGCGAGCCGGCGCTGTTGCTGCAGGCGCATCACTGCCAGTGGGCGACGCTTTACATGCTCGGGGCGCATGGCGAGTGCTGCCGCCACATCGAGGCCGGGCTCGGTCTTTACGACCCGGATCGGGATCGCGTGGACGCGGCGCTCTACGGCGGGCACGACGCCCGCGTCTGCGGCCTGGGCGAAGGCGGGCTTGCGCGCTGGATACTCGGCCATCCCGAGCGCGCACGCGAGCTCGTGCACTCCGCGCTCACGTGCGCGGAGGAGCTGTCGCACGTGGGAAGCCGGGCCCATGCCATGGATTTCGTTCTGGTGCTGCAGAAGTTCCGGCGCGACGTGGGTGCCGTGTATTCACGGGCCGGGGATCTCATCGCCTTTGCGTCCGAGCAGAATCTGCGCGTTTTTCGGGCAAGGGGCGCCTTTTTCCGCGGATGGGCGCGCGCCATGCTGGAGGATCCGGCCGAGGGCCTGAACGAGATGCTCGACGGGATCGCATCGGCGCAAGCCGCGGACACGCCTCATGACTTCACCCTGTATTACGAGATGCTCGCCGAGATTTGCGCGCGCGCAGGCCGCCTGGAGGAAGGGCTGCAAGCGGTAGGCGACGGGTTCGGCGTGGCCGAGCGCCATGGGATCGTGTTCTGGAACGCCGAGCTGCATCGCCGGCGGGGCGAATTGCTGCTCGCGTCCGGGGAGCGCAACGCCGCCGAAGCCAGTTTCCGGGAGGCGCTGACCTGCGCCCGCGCGCAGGGTGCGCGCTCCCTGGAACTGCGCGCCGCGGTCAACCTCGCGCGGTTGCATCTTACAGAAGGAGACTCCCCGGCCGCGGGCGTGATTCTGCGGCCCGTGTACGAAGGTTTCGTCGAGGGTTTCGACACGCCCGATCTCGCCGAGGCGCGTCAAGTGTTGGAGGCGGTG
>CAZQJF010000466.1:0-3590 GCA_964593735.1 uncultured Streptomycetaceae bacterium
GGCCACGGCAGATCGAACGAAGGCCCGCCGTGCGCGAGCTCGTGCAGCGCCAGCTTGCCCATGAGCACGGCGCCGCTGTCGTATAGGCGATCGATTACCGCAGCGTTTTCGCGGGGGACGTGGTTCTCGTAGACCCTGGAATGCCCGGTCGTGCGGATACCGGCCGTCTCGTAATTGTCTTTCGCCCCGAACGGGATGCCGTGCAGCGGCCCGCGGTAATTCCCGTTCGAGATCTCGTTTTCGGCGTGGCGCGCCTGGGCCAGCGCTTCCTCCGCGGTGACGGTGATGAACGACGAGAGCACCGGATCGACGGACTCGATGCGCTGAAGCAGCCCACGCACGAGCTCCACGGGTGACAGCTTGCGCGCCTCGATCAGGCGCGATGCTTCGGTTATCGTGCGGGGGAGGGAGGGCATGGCGGCTATTATGCTGGTGATAAGGTGATGCCGCTATCGCTAGTGATGGGGTGATCATGGCCGGTGTCGATCACTCCATCACTTCATCACTTCATCACTGTCCTGATGCGTCTCAGGTAAAGCGTCCCAAGTGAGGCGCCCCAGGTACAACGTCTCTATTGCTAGTCGGATCACGGATCACGGATCACGGATCACGGATCACGGATCACGCTTTTCGAGCAAAGCGTCCGCAGACACTGCCCGCGGAACGGAATACAATCCGCCCACAATTCCTTACCGTGCGCGGGAATGCAACGGATGAATAGAGGTATACACGACATGCCGTCAATTCGCCGCTTGTCTGATCGTAACATCGCCCGGCAGCGCGGCGCCGCAGGCGGCCTGCTGCTGGTGGCGATTCTGGTGGGATTGCTGGTGTGGTGGTATTGGCCGTCGATCCAGGGATCGGCCCCGGGTACGTCGTCCAGCGTGCCGGCCGAGCCGCGCGTGGTGGTCGCCCGCGGCTCGCTCGCCGAGGATGAGCAAAACAACATCGCGGTATTCAAGACGGCGTCGGTGTCGACCGTGCATATCACCACGCTGGAATCGGCGCGCAGTTTTTTCTCGCTCGATGTGATGCAGGTCCCCAAGGGCACCGGGAGCGGCTTTCTGTGGGACGACCGGGGCCACGTGGTGACCAATTTCCACGTCATACAGGGCGCCAATGCGGCGCAAGTGACGCTGTCCGACCAGTCCAACTGGAAGGCGGTGCTGGTGGGCGCGTTCCCCGACCGGGACCTGGCGGTACTGCGCATCGACGCGCCGAAGGAAAAGATCAAGCCGCTTTCGATAGGAACGAGCAAGGACCTGGTGGTCGGACAGAAGGTCTATGCGATCGGCAATCCGTTCGGCCTGGACCAGACGCTGACCACCGGCGTCATCAGCGCGCTCAACCGGGAGATCGAGTCGGTGACGCGCCGGGCGATACGCGGCGTGATACAGATCGACGCCGCGATCAACCCCGGCAACTCGGGCGGGCCGCTGCTCGATTCCGCGGGACGGCTGATCGGCGTCAACACCGCCATCGCGAGCCCGTCGGGGGCATTTGCGGGCATCGGCTTCGCGATTCCGGTGGACGAGGTGAACCGCATCGTGCCGCGCCTGATCCAGGACGGAAAATTCATCCGGCCGACGCTGGGCATACAGGTCGCGCCGCTGGAATTCCAGACGGCGCTGGGCATCAAGAATGGCGTGGCGGTCGTGGGCGTACTGCCGCGCAGTCCTGCCGCCACGGCCGGTATCCAGCCGTTTCAGCGCGCGCCCGGAGGCGAGCTGATCGTCGGCGACATCATCACCGGACTGGACGGGAAACCGGTCGCGTCGCTGGATGAGCTGTTGCAGGCGCTCGAACAGCGCCAGCCCGGCGATACCGTCAAGCTGTCGCTGCTGCGGGCGGACAGCAAGCCGGCCGAGATCGCGGTGCGACTGGGACTGCCGGAGTAGGGGGCTAGTCCCACGCCGGCGCCCGCCCGGCCGGGTTCGCAATCCTGCCGTCCGCGCGCTTGAGCGCGAAGATGCGCTTCATCTCCCCGTCGCTCAACTCGAAGTCGAACACCTGCAGGCTCTCGGCCATGTGCTGGGGATTCGCGGAGCGTGGGATGGGGGCGATGTTGCCCTGCTGGACCGACCAGCGCAAAGTCACCTGGGCGAGCGTCTTGCCCTTGTTGCGCGCGATCTCGCCCAGGACCGGATCCTTGAACACGCGCCCGCGGCCGAGCGGGCAATAAGCCATGAAGACGAGACCCGCCTTGCGGCAGAACGCCAGCACCCGGGACTGGTCGAGATAGGGGTGATACTCGGCCTGCAGCACCGAGAGCGGCTCCGGGCACAGCCGGATCGCTTCCTCGGCGAGCGCAATGTTGAAATTCGCGACGCCGATGTGGCGCGCCTTGCCTTCGCGCTTCGCCTTTGCCAGCGCGCCCATGGTTTCCGCCAGCGGAATGTTGTCGATGGTAGGCCAGTGCACTAGCAGCAGGTCGACGTAGTCGGTTTGCAGGCGCTCCAGACTTTCCTCGACCGAGCGCGCGAAGTCGGCCGCCCGCAGGTACTCGTGAGAGACCTTGGTGCACAGAAAAATATCTTTCCGCGGGACGCCCGATGCCTTGATGCCTGCACCCACGCCTTTCTCGGTGCCGTATTTCCAGGCGGTATCTATGTGCCGGTAACCGGCCTTGAGGGCGTTTGCGACGATCTCGCCGCAGTCGCCCAGTTGCGACGTGCCGAAGCCGACCGCCGGCATCTCCATGCCGCGAGAGGACAGCTTTGGAACGGAGGGATGAGGGCTGAGGGATGAGGGATGAGGGGCCATGTAGGGTTCTCGCTTTCCGATTGTAGAAATGCCGTGCAACGCACTTTGGATTACCGGAATGTTGCCGGTACCGCTTCGAGGGTTGGAGTGAAGAGGTGAAGAGGTGAAGAAAAACGGGATCCCATCACCACTCACGCATCACGCATCACGCCTTTTCTATCTGGCAAGCGGATCGGGCCGCATCTGGAACTTCACCACTCTCGGATGGTTCCGCGTGCCGCCTTCGTTGTGGAACACCGTGCGGGTCGAGTTTGTCGCCCACAGCGACCGTCCCTTCCAGCCGGCATTGGGATCGTCGATGCGCCCTTCCGCCCACTTGGCGAAGAAACCCATGGGATAGGGCACGCGCAGGGTGACGAACTTGCCGTCGACCAGGGCGAAGTACGAGTCGCTCATGTTGCCCGTGGCGATCGGCACGTTCTCGCCCAGGCCGAACGTGTTGAACTGGTCCACCCAGGTGTAGTAGCTCGCCTCGGCGCTGCCGGCGTCCTGTACGTCTCTGAACTGCGGCCCGGGGAACCGGTAGAGCGTCCAGCCCTCGGGACAGTGCTTGCCCGTCGCCTTCGGCCCGTTCAGCGGCCCCTTGCACTTGCTGCGATCGAACTTCCCGAGATGGCCGCTCGCGAGCGACGCCCAGAACACGCCGTCGCGCCCGATGTCGCCGCCGCGCGGACCGTAGCCGGGGAGCGGCGGCTCGTAGACTTCCGTGAGCGACGTGTGCGTGGGGTCCGAACCCGGCGCGACCCGCACCACGCGGCCGGGATAGCCGAGCTGGGTTCCCCAGATCGAGCCGTCTTTCGGGTTGTAGCCCACGCTGTAGAGGTTCG
>CAZQJF010000467.1:0-3583 GCA_964593735.1 uncultured Streptomycetaceae bacterium
AATCCAATTGTGTGGCTTTCGCCTGCGGGCGGTTTTGCTTAAGGAGTGTGTCGGGGGAAGCTCAGACACACTCCTAGGAGTCAGTGGCCGGGGTTTAGGTTCGGGTTGGATAACTTCACGCTGTTCGGGAGTGCGGGCCGGCGGGTTGTTTCACGGCAGCTTCGACGGCGTCCAGCATCATGCCGGAGACGTTGAAGCCGGTCTGGTCGGTGATTTCCTGGAAGCAGGTGGGGCTGGTGACGTTAACCTCGGTCAGAAAGTCGCCGATGACATCCAGTCCGACGAGGAGCAGGCCCTCCTCGCGCAGGGCCGAGGCTACGGTTTCCGCAATCTCGCGGTCGCGCCTGGACAGCTCGCGGGCGACGCCGGTGCCGCCGGCCGCCAGGTTGCCGCGCGTCTCTCCCGGCTTGGGTATGCGCGCGAGGGCGTGGGGCACGGCCTTGCCGCCGATCAGCAGGATGCGCTTGTCTCCGTCACGGATCTCCGGAATGTAACGCTGCGCCATGATCGTCCGGCGGCCGTACTGCGTCATGGTTTCGATGATGACGTTGACGTTGGGATCGTCCTTGCGCACGCGAAAGATCGACGTCCCGCCCATTTCTCCAAGCGGCTTGAGAATGATGTCCCCGTGCTCCGCGAGAAACTCGCGGATCGGTCCTTCGCCGCGCGCCACCACGGTCGGGGCGATGAACTGCGCGAACCGGGCGATTCCCAGCTTTTCGTTCCAGTCGCGTATCGCCCGCGGGCGATTGAAAACGCGCGCGCCCCGGGATTCCGCCATCTCCAGCAGGTACGTGCTGACCACGTACTCCATGTCGAACGGCGGATCCTTGCGCATCAGCACGGCATCGAATTCCTCGAGCGGCACGCGCGCCGGCTCCTCGATTTGGTACCACAGCGGTGTCTGGCGGGTAAGGTCGAGCCGTCGCGCGTTACCGTATACCGCGCCCCCCTGCCACGAGAGGTCTTCCTGTTCCATTGCGTAGAGGCTGTGACCGCGCGCCGCCGCTTCGCGCATGATGGCGAACGTGGTGTCCTTGTAGATCTTGAACGACTGGAGGGGATCGACTACGAAGGCAATCTTCATTGGCGGGCGTCGTGAGTATGGGGAGCGAGACTGAAGATTGCCTTAATGGAAGAGCGAGAATGAAATCCATGATCCCCGGAGGACCCGCAGATAAGACACCTGCCCGGTCGCATTTCGAATAGCGTGTACATGTCGAGCGCAGCTCGACAATTTAGGATTCGCTCGAAGGCGATTCTCCTTCGGGCGAATCCTCCAGCTCGATCGCCGCCGCCAGCAGCGCAAGGCGCGCCACGACGCCGTAGGCGTAGAAGCGGTTGGGCGGACAGCCGGGATCGTCGGGGTCGGGCGAAGAGCAGGGGGCGGCGAAAGCCAGCGGTTTGAACTGCATGCCGGGCGCATTCAGGTTCTGGTCTTTCCCGCGTCCGGTGTGGACCCGGTAGAAACCGCCGACGACGTAATGGTCGATCATGTAGACGACGGGTTCGGCCGCGGCGTCCTCCACGGTCTCGAAGGTGTAGACGCCCTCCTGCACCATCACCTCGTGCACCTCCAGTCCTTCCTTCACCACCGCCATTTTCTTGCGCTGGTTGCGGTTCAGGCCCCGGACTTCGGACGGGTCCTTTACCGTCATGATCCCCATGCCGTAGGTACCCGCATCGGCCTTGACGATGACGAACGGCTCGTCCTTGATGCCGTACTCCCGGTACTTCGCGCGCACGTCGTCGAGGATTTCCGCGACATAGCCCTCCAGGCACTCCTCGCCCTGGCGCTCCTGGAAATTGATCCTGCCGCACTTCTCGAAGTACGGATTGATGAGCCACGGGTCGATCCCCAGGAACTGCGCGAATTCCCCGGCTACCTGGCCGTAGGCCTGGAAGTGGTTGGACTTGCGGCGCACCGTCCAGCCCGCGTGCAGCGGCGGCAGGACCGCCTGCTCGATCTTCACGAGGATTTCCGGCGTCCCCGTAGACAGGTCGTTGTTCAGCAGCACCACGCACGGATCGAAACCGTCGACCATGAGACGGTTCCCGCACCGCTCGAGCGGCTCGAGCGTGAGCGAGGAGCCATTGGCAAGCCTGACTTCGGTCGGACTGGTGAGGTCGCTCAGGAGGCTGCCGATACGCACTTCGAGGCCCGCGTGCCGCAGTATCGTCTGCAGCACCGCGACGTTCTGGAGATAGAACTGGTTACGCGTGTGGTTCTCGGGTATCAGCACCGCCCGGCGGGCATCGGGGCAGATCTTCTCGATCGCGGCCATCGTCGCCTGGACGCAGAGCGGGTGGAAATCGGGGTTCAGGTTGTTGAAGCCGCCGGGGAAGAGGTTCGTGTCTACCGGGGCCAGCTTGAAGCCGCTATTGCGCAAGTCGACCGAACAGTAAAAGGGCGCGGCATGGTCCTGCCATTGCGATCGCAACCAGTGCTCGATCGCAGGGGTGGAGGCGAGCAACTCGCGCTCAAGATCGGCGGGCGGAGTCGCGAGCGCAGTGCTCAGACGCGGGACGGTCATGGTTTCCCCGGGGAGATTGCCGCCTTGCGGCGGCCGGACCGACCGCAAGGGCTGCTAAAAGGGCTCCTATTCTACGGCGGGCGGGGGCGTTTACGAACAGATAGTTTTGGCGCGCAAAACGACCGATTTCAGCTGCCCGGCGGGCGGAAATGGATCGCTGAACGCGGGAAGCGCCCCAAAAAAAAGGGCGCCCAAAGGGCGCCCCGTCAAAACACACACCAGGATTTTGTCCGGCTCAGCTCGAAACTAAATCCTTAGTTAGCAGCCTGTCGAACGATCCCCGACAGGCTGCTAACTGTTACATATGGTACGCCGTTTCGCCGTGCTCGTTGACGTCGAGTCCCTCGCGTTCCACGTCTTCGGTGGGGCGCAGCCCGACGATGAGGTCGGCGATCTTGAATGCGACGAGCGCCACGATGGCGGTCCAGATGATCGTGACCCCAACGGCCTGCGCCTGGATCAGGAACTGATCCCACATCGGATTGGAGCCGACCTTGCCCGTCACCCAATCGGTGACCAGGCCCGGTCCGCCGAGCGATTGATTGTTGAAAATACCCGTCAGCAGCGCGCCGAGTATCCCGCCGACGGCGTGCACGCCGAACACGTCGAGCGAGTCGTCCGCGCCCAGCCAGTGTTTGAGCTGATTGACCGCCCACAGGCACACGACGCCCGCGGACAGGCCGATGACGAAAGCGCCCGGGATGCCGACGTTGCCGGCGGCCGGCGTGATCGCGACCAGTCCGGCGACGACGCCCGAAGCCGCGCCCAGCATCGAGGGCTTGCCCTTGAACAGCCATTCGCCGAACGTCCACGCCAGCACCGCGCACGCGGTGGCGAGGAAGGTATTCATGAACGCCAGCGCGGCGGAGTTGTTGGCTTCCAGCGCGGACCCGGCATTGAACCCGAACCAGCCCACCCACAGGAGCGACGCGCCGATCATGGTCATCGGCAGGTTGTGCGGTGTCATCGACTCCTTGCCGTAGCCGATGCGCTTGCCCACGAGGTAGGCGCCCACCAGTCCCGCGACACCGGCGTTGATGTGCACGACC
>CAZQJF010000468.1:0-3572 GCA_964593735.1 uncultured Streptomycetaceae bacterium
TCGAGCGCCTGCAGCGAGCCCGACGTGATCAGGATGTCTTCGACCGTGCAGGCGACGCCCGCATCGGCCTTGAGCTTGGCGACGAGGAACTCGCGGAGCCGCAGGTAGCCCTGCGGGCCGCTATTCAGCCCATAGGTCGAGAGCGTGTGTCCCTCGCGTCTGAGCACCGCCTCTGCGGCCGCGATCAGCCCGTCGAGCGGCAGGCTGTCGGAGTCATTGTTGCCGCCGGTGAAATCGTACTTGACGCGCCCGGTCCAGCGCGCCGCCGGCGGCGGCAGTCCCTCGGGCAAAAGCGGCGCGAAATCGAATGATGCGGAACTCATCGCCTCGGGACTCCCTTCCTGGGGCCTGTTCGACACGGAGATATCATAGCAATATCGCAAGGATTTCTCCTCGCCCCGAGCGCTCGAACCCGTTATCGTAGACCATGCCCTTTACAACCGAAAACGCCGTCCCAGCGGTTTTATTGAGAGTTCGGTAAATGGTTGACAACCCATTTACCCCTGAAACCTCCCCTCTCCTTCGGGGAGAGCCGCGAAGCAGCGAGGGGCCAGGTCCGGGGGTGAGGGCCGAGCGTCGTCAAGCATTTTACGGACGCTCGGTAGCCCGGACGCGAGGTCGTCGCGCCGGAGTGAGCTTCTCCATTCGCCGGCGCCGATCAACCTGCCGCGTCCTTCCCGTTTTCCTGCTTCTGAGCATCCTTTTGCCCGCCGCGGCGGCAGCGGAGATCCTGATCGAGCCCAAAGTCGGTTTCCACGGCGTGTTTCAGCTGGGCCGTCCTTTTCCGCTGGAGGTGAACCTCGACAATCTCGGCCGGCCTGCCGACGGCATCCTGGAAATTCAGGTCTGGAAACGTGGCGCAACCCATGCCGGCGTTCCGTACCCGACGTTTCATCGCCGCGAAGTGTTTTTGCCGGCGCGCTCGCGCCGGACCGTGCAGTTCACCATCGATCCGGACTTGCTCAGCCGCCCCCTGAAAATCCAATTCACCAGCCCGGCGGCGACCGCGTCACGGGAGCTGGATTTGCGTGGCCACTTTTCACCCGCGCCGGTGGTATTGTCCGTCAGCGAGGGTAGCGCAGTTCCCTTGACTTCCCTGGGCGCATCGTTCACCAACCGGATCGTGGCGCTGACCCTGGCGGAGTTGCCGCCGGAAGCGCGGGCCATGCTCGGCGTTTCCCACCTTATTCTTTACGATCAGTCCCTGCGCGATCTTTCCCGGGCGCAGTTGCTCGCGCTCGATGATTGGCTGGCGGCAGGCGGCAGGATGGTGATCATCGGCAGCTTGAATTTCACGCTATACCAGGAGCCGCAGCTCGAGCGTTATCTGCCAGTGCGAGTTACCGGAGCCAGACGAACCGCATTCGTGCCGTACGGGGAAGCGGGCAGCGGCAAGGCTATCGCCGGCGTGTGGGCTCAGACGGCCACCGTCCTCAGAGGCAAAACTACGACCGACCTTCAGGGTCTGCAGGTGCTCGTCGAAAACGACTGGGGCAGGGGCAAGGTCATTTATCTCGCGTTGGACGCCGGACGGCCGCCATTGTCAACCTGGAACGGCCTGCCGAAGTTTCTGCAAAGTCTTCTGACGCCGGCCGTAGGTGAAAACCCGTCTTTGCGCCCGCAGTGGAGCGAGGCGATTTTCTCCCAGCTCCTGCTCAGCCCGTCGTTCATTTCTTCCTACATTCCGGCCCGGGCGCTATTTTTTGCCATCGTTGGCTACCTCGCGGGTGTCGCCGCGCTATTGCAGCTTTGGCAGCGCCGGCGCATTACGCGGCGCACGCTGGTGGCGTCGTGCTGCGGCTGGATTCTATGCACCGCTGCCGCCGGCTATCTCTTCTTCAGCCGCGGCGGCCAGGCGCCGGATGGCGTTCTGCTGGCGGCGACCGTGATGGAAAATGCCGGTGACGGTTACGTCGAGGCGCAGACCAACCTGGCGTTGTTTTCGACGCAACGCCGCGAGTATAGTCTTGGCTTTGGGCGAGGCTGGATGGATTTGATGCCGCTTGTCGCGCCGGCTTACGCACAACCGGGGCAATCGCTGGTGTATCGGCATGGCGGCGGCGTCACGCGCGTGCAACTGCCCCTCAAGGATTGGGACTTCAGGCTTTTGCGCGCCCGTTACCTGGAACGTTCGGGGCTCAGCGCCACCATCGAGCGGCAGGGAGAGCGATTATTGCTTAACGTCCAGAACCAGAGCGGCAAGGATTTGACCGACTGCTGGTTGGTGGCGCCGGGGATGCGCATCGCGCTGGGTGATTTGCCCAGGGGCGAGAGCTGGACGAAAGCATTTCCGCTGGGCGCCGCCGGCGGCGATAGTGGCGGGCAAAATCGCGGGCGGGACGCCGATGAGGTGAGTCTGCGCGAGATGACGTTCAAAGAGAAGGCCCGCGATATCCTGTTTCACGCCTCGTTTTTCCCCCCGGACGGCGCGGAAGCCCCCTGGCGCAGGCGCGCGGCGGTGTTTTTCGGCTGGGTGAGGGACCCCGAACCGCGGGTCGATATCGGCGATCCGCGTATCCGGGTGCACAACTACGCGCTCTACCGCGCGATCGTTCCGTTGGCAGCGGAGGAAGAATGAATCCCGTGCTGCGCGAAAGCCTCGAGGTTTTTTTTGGTGAAGGACATGGTCTGCCGGCCTATTTTTACCTGTTGATCATTCTCGCGCCGGTCGAGTTTTTGTCGCTCGGTACGCCGTTTCTGGGCGCGCAGACGTGGAGCGGCGCGGGCAATCTCTTCAAAGTCTGCTCGTCCATCGCCGTAGTGCTGATCATTTATTTCGCGGTGCGGGTGGCGAACCAGGAATATGCGCCATCGCGCTTCAAGCCGCTTGAGCACTGGCTGCGCGACAGCGGCCAACCGGCCGGCGTCGTGGCAAGAGGCCAGGCGGCGTTTCTCGTCGTGCATATCGCTTGTTCGCTGCTCTTGAGCGCGCCCTTGTTGATATGGGCTGCGGCCATCGCGCACGCGCCGCCGGCCGTCCTGGCTGCGACGCTGGCGCTGATACCGTTTTATGCCTTTTGCTACGGCGTCTGGGGGCTGGTGGCGCTGGTTTTGTGGGAGGGCGAGCCGGAGAGCCGCGAGGTAGGTATTCGTTGCTTCATTGGTTTTGTGGTGGTGGCTTCAATGGTGGTTTACCTGCCGCTCAACCCGGTGGCCTATCTGCTTGCGGTTCTTGGACGGGAGGAGCTGGCGCCGCTCAGCATCGCCGGAGTGAAGTGGTCGGCTGACAGCGTCAACTTGGGTTTTCACCTGGTGCTCGGCGGCGCCGGGCTGGCCGCCCACCGCTGGGCGCTGGACGAGGTCGGTAAGCGTGGACGCCGATAGAGATACCCTGCAAACTCAATTCTCCCGGCTGCTCGGCTGGGAGAAGCGTAAACGGCGCGAAGCGACTCTCACCGTGGCGCTGTTCTATGCGTTCCTGGGGGCGCTGGGCGTGCCACTGTTTGTTTCCATTTCGCACGGCTGGGGCTGGGCCGCGCCGGCAGCGATTTTCGCCCTGCTGACGCCCTGTTTGTTGTTCACCCGGCGCTGGCGCGACCAGGATACGGCGCGGGCGCTGGCGGCTCTCGACA
>CAZQJF010000469.1:0-3572 GCA_964593735.1 uncultured Streptomycetaceae bacterium
CCGCGAGCACGTCGGCGCCACGGTATCCGGAATCATGTCGGCGCCCTACAAGCGGATCATCGTGATGCAGGTGACGGTCATCTTCGGCGGCTGGATCGTCATGATACTGAAGAACCCGGCCCCCGCGCTCGCGTTGCTCGTGCTGTTCAAGGTAGCGGTGGACGTCATGGCGCACCGCAAGGAACATGCAGGAGTGAAGGATGAGGGATGAAGGAAGCAACCTCTTCACTCCTTCACTTCTTCACCAACATCAGGCAGCTGCCAGTCGATCGGGGACTGGCCCGTTGCAACGAGCGCCCGATTGATGGACGAGAACGGCTTGCTGGAGAAGAACTTCCTCGCCGACAGCGGTGAAGGGTGCGCGCCTTCTATGACGAAGTGCCGCGCGGTGTCGACGAGCCGTGCTTTCCTGCGGGCGTAGCTGCCCCACAGGCAGAAGACGACGGGCGTGGTCTTTTCGTTCACCTTCCCGATCACCGCGTCGGAGAAGGTTTCCCAGCCCCTGTCCTTGTGGGAATTCGGCTGGTGCGCCGCCACCGTGAGCACCGCATTCAGCAGGAGCACGCCCTGCCGGGCCCACGGGGTGAGGTTGCCATTGTCGGGTGCGGTGCAGCCGACGTCGGCCTGGAGCTCCTTGAAGATGTTCCTGAGCGACGGCGGCGCTTTGGCAGGCGGCTTCACCGAGAAGCAAAGCCCATGCGCCTGTCCGTCGCCGTGGTAAGGATCCTGGCCGAGGATCACGACCTTTACGTCCCCGTAGGCCGTGAGGCGCAGGGCAGCGAACAGATCTTCGTGGGGCGGGAAAATCTGCCTGCTTCTCCGCTCCTGCGCCACGAACGCCATCAGGTTCCGGAAATACGGCTTGCCGGTCTCCTCTCCGAGGACCTTCTCCCACGACGGCGGCAGAGTCGCGATCACCCATCACCCATCACCCATCACCCATCACCCATCACTCATCACTCATCACTCATCACTCATCACAATCATGGTATGGTAAGAAAACGGCAGCGTAAATGCGCCGACACAGCAGGTTCCGCTATCAGTCCCATTTGAGGAGTGACCCCCAATGGCGTCCCCGAACCCGAATGCGGAAAACGCGCCCGAGATCGATCTCAGGGAAGTAGCGAAGCTCATCGAGGCCCTGGAGCAGGATCTGGAGAAGGTGCAGAGCGGCTCCAGGGACATGCAGGTCCTGCGCGATGAAGTGGAGACGCTCAAGAACGTGCTCAATTCCCCGGTGCGCCGCCATCATTGGGTGCGGGACGGGCTGCACGGCATCCGGGACGGCTTCGAGAATGTCGTCGATACCGCGGTCGCCGAGGGCCTGAAGGCGAGCCGGTATATCGCAGAAATCGGGCGAATACTCGGGTTGTAACCAGGAGTCGAGTCTTCCGGTTATTTAAACTTGTCGTCCAGCCAGTCTGCGACGACGTCGACCGCGCGCGTAACGTAATCGCGCTGGCAGTGCTGGGCCCCGCCTTCCTCCGCTGTAAAGACCCGGAACGTCTTGTCCTTCGCGCCGATCGTGTCGAACAGTTTCCGGGCCTCGGCCGTCGAAACCTGCGCATCTTCCGCGCCATGCAGCAGCAGGAACGGGCAGCGCACCTTCTGGGCGACGCCGTCCAGACGAAATTCCACGATCTTCTTCAGGGCTTCGTCAAACGTTTTCACACCGCACGTCCACAGCAGGTGGTCCGCCGGGACCGGGAGCGCCGCCTGCTTGATCTTTTCCAGGCGCCGCACCCAGGTCGCGTGGTAGTCCCAGATCGCGCCCCACGCAATGCACGCCCGGTAGCGCGGGTCCATCGCCGCGACGCGCGGGGCGTAGTAGCCGCCGAGGCTCATCGCCATGATTGCGACGCGGTCGAGATCCACGTCGGAGCGCGTGGCGAGGTAGTCGAATGCGGCGCTTCCGGCCACCTCGAAATCGTGGCGCAGGTGCATGCCGCGGAACCGTATCGCTTCGCCCTGGCCCGGACCGTCCACCAGCAGGTAGGAGATGCCGCGGCGCACGAGCTCGGGGGTGCCGCGCACGTACTGCATTTCCTTCTGAGTGTCGAAGCCGCCGAAGCGCACGACGCAGGGATTGCGCCTGGCGGTGCTGTTTTCCGCGTGCACGAAGTACGCGGGAAAGGCGCCGTCCTTGAAGGGAAGCTCGACCTTCTCGATGCGCGGGCGGTCGGTGAGCGCGGCGAACCGGTCGAAGCACTCCAGCGACTGGCGGTACACGGCGAGCGCGCGCTCGTCCTTGGGTTGGCGGAAGTGGTCGGCGGCCTGGTAATAGAAATTCGCCCGCAGATGGTTGGAGGCGGCAGTCAGCTTGTGGCCCTTCGCCTCGGCGGCTTCTGCGCGCGTGCGCAGCAGGTCCGCGCCCTCGCACCAGCCGTCGAACCACGCCTCATCGTCGCCCACGCGGTCGCGCAGCTTGCGGCCGATGCGGTCGACCTCCGAAATCTCGGCGCCGCCATAAGGGGCCGCGCCGAGGATCGCGAGCATTTCCGCGGACCAGCGGTAATTGCCGGGGTAATACGTAAAATGCTTTGGAGCGGGGCTGTCTGGCGCGTTCAAGAGATTCTCCTCGTCAGCGGCATGAATGTGCAGCCGCCATTGTCACCGATCCGCCGTCCGGGCGCCCGAATGCCTGCCCCCGCCCGGTTTTATGCGGGGCGCAGAACTATCGGTGCCCTATTCGCCCAGAAACTCGCCGGCAGTTCAAAGCCATGGCAGACTACCTGCACGACAACGCTGCTCGGAAGTAACACCGATCACCCATCACTCATCACCCAACGCCATGAAATACGAACTCTACTACTGGCCACACATCCAGGGACGCGGGGAATTCATCCGGCTGGCGCTGGAGGAGGGCGGGGCCGACTACGTGGACGTCGCCCGCCAGCCGGAGCAGGACGGCGGGGGCCGGCCCCCGGTGCAGCGCCTGTTGGGGAAAGCGGCCGATGGGCGAACGCCGTTCGCGCCCCCGATCCTCAAGGCCGGCAAGCTGCTGATTTCGCAGACCGCGAATATTCTTCTGTATTTGGGACCGCGGCTGGGCCTCGTGCCCAAGTCGGAAGCGAGCCGGCTGTGGGCGAACCAGCTTCAGCTCACGATCGCGGATCTCCTGCTCGAAGCACACGACACGCATCACCCGATCGCGAAAAGCCTCTATTACGAAGATCAGAAGGCGGAAGCCCTGCGGCGGGCGGAGGATTTCAAGCGGCTGCGCCTGCCCAAGTTCCTGGGCTATTTCGAGCGCATGCTGGGGGAGAACCCGGGCGGCGACCGCCACCTGGTCGGCAAGTCACTGTCCTACGCGGACCTCTCGATGTTCCAGGTGTTCGCCGGGCTTGATTACGCCTTCCCCCATTTGATGGCGCGCCTGAAACCCGCGCATCCGAAGCTGACCGCGCTGCATCAGCGCGTGGTCGAGCGGCCGCGCATCGCCGCGTATCTCCTCTCCGGCCGCCGCATCCCGTTCAACCAGCACGGACTGTTCCGTCACTACCCGGAGTTGGACGAGGGCTAGGAGTGTGTCGGACTTTGTCCCGACACACTCCTTACGCAAAACCGCCCGC
>CAZQJF010000470.1:0-1075 GCA_964593735.1 uncultured Streptomycetaceae bacterium
CTACCGATCGATGCGCCGTGCCCCGTTGTAGCGTTTGGCCCAGTAGCGTCCCCGAAGGTCTTCTACACGCACCGCTTCTCCCGTCCGGGGCGAATGGACAAACAAGTGATTGCCCAGATAGATGCCGACGTGGGAAAACGCGTCGCGCATCGTATGGAAGAAAACCAGGTCGCCCGGCTCCAGTTCAGTCTTGGATACCGGCGCGCCGGTGCGGCTGATTTCGCGCGCGGTGCGGGGCAATATCAAACCGAAGGCCTCGCGGACCACATAGCCGACGAAGCCCGAGCAATCGAACCCGGTTTCAGCGCTGTCGCCGCCGCGACGGTAGCGAATGCCGACCAGTTGGAGGGCATCATCGATCACCTTTTGAACCCCGTCTTTCTTATCCAGAGACTCGGCTTGAATCTCTGGCGCCTGGGCCGGAGGCTCCGCAGCGCAGGCAGGTGAGCCGACGAATGCGCAGGCGAGCATCGCCTGCAGAAAGAAAATCGCGCGCATCGCGGGGCAATATAGCCCGCGTGCCAGTGAAATGTAAACCCCCCCGTCATAAAAAAAGCCTTGACACGAAGGGCACGAACCCACGAAGCAGTCCACAGCCTTCGTGTTGAAGCTTTTTGCGTTCTAGCGCCTGGCCGCGCGCGCGACGCCGCGCACGTCGCGGATCAGCGCGAGCGCACGCTGCAAGTGCCCCAGATCCGGCACTTCGAGCACCAGCCTCATGCGCACTGCGCCATCGCCGGTCACCGCGCTGCTTGCGCCAATCGTGATCCGCTCGCGCGCCAACACCTCTGCGATCTCGCGCCGCAAGCCGGTGCGGTCCGCGGCTTGCACGTCGACTTCCACCGGATAGGTTGCCCCGGCGCTCTCACCCCACTGTGCCGCGACTACGCGCTCGGCGGCCAGCCGCTTGACGTTCACGCACCCCGCGCGGTGTATCGTGACGCCGCGGCCGCGCGTGATGAAACCGATGATGGCGTCCGGCGGCGCGGGTTTGCAGCACTTCGCGGGCACGGTGAGGAGCCTGTCGACGCCGACGATGAGTATCTGGCTGCGGCCCTGCGCCGGGCGCGCCTTC
>CAZQJF010000470.1:1175-3570 GCA_964593735.1 uncultured Streptomycetaceae bacterium
CTCGAATCCGAGCCGGCCGGCCAGCTTCTCCAGATTGAGGCGGGTCATGCCCAGCCGCTGCAGCTCTTTCTCCACGACCGCACGGCCGTGCGCGACCGCTTGATCGAGATGCTGGCGGTTGTACCACTGCCTGATCTTGGCGCGCGCGCCGTGGCTTTTTACATAGCCCAGGGCCGGGTTCAGCCAGTCGCGGCTGGGTCCGCCCTGCTTTGCGGCAAAGATCTCGACCTGCTGCCCGTTGGCGAGGGCGGTGTTGAGCGGCGCCATCACGCCGTCCACCTTGGCTCCGCGGCAGCGATGGCCCAGCTCGGTATGCACGTGGTAAGCGAAATCTATCGGCGTTGCCCCTTTCGGCAGATCGATCACCTTGCCTTGCGGCGTGAGCAGGTAGATCGTGTCCTCGAAGAGACCGTTCCTGAACTGTTCGGCGAGGTCACCGGCGTCGCCGGCATCGCCGATCTGGTCCTTCCACTCGAGGATCTGGCGCAACCACGCAATCTTTTCGTCGTACCCGCGTTCCCGGCGCGAGCCTTCCTTGTAGCGCCAATGCGTCGCCACCCCCAGCTCGGCATTCTGGTGCATCTCGTGGGTGCGGATCTGCACTTCGAGCGCCTTGCCGTCCGGGCCGATTACCGCCGTGTGGAGGGACCGGTACCGGTTGCTCTTGGGCCGGGCGATGTAATCGTCGAACTCCTTGGGGATAGGCAACCAGAGGTTGTGGACCAGCCCCAGCACGGCATAGCAGTCGGTAATGTCACGGACCAGGACCCGAACGGCCCGTGTGTCATAAACAGACGTAAAATCATAGCCTTTTCTCATCATCTTCTCGTAGATACTGAAGATGTGTTTCGGCCGTCCCGTGACCTCCGCCGCGATTCCGGCGCGGGTAACGTCGCCCTTGAGCAACGCGATGGCGTTATCGAGATAGCGCTCGCGGTCCACCCGTTTCTCGTCGAGCAGCCGGGCGATGCGCTGGTAGGTTTCTGGCTCGAGTATCCGGAACGCGAGATCCTCCATCTCCCACTTGAGCTGCCAGACGCCCAGGCGGTTTGCCAGCGGCGCGAAAATATCGCGGGTAAGGCGAGCGCTCTCGCGCCTCGACTCGCTGTCCCCCAGCCTGACGACGTGGCGCAGTTCCTGCGTGTGATCGGCCAGCTTGATCAGCACGACGCGGACGTCCTGCACCATCGCGAGGAGCATCTTGCGCAGCGCCTCGAGCTGGCCCGTACGCTCGTCCGGTTTCAGCCTGGCCTGCGGAAGATTGGAAAGCGCTCCGATCTGCGCCATGCGCAGCACACCCTCGGCGAGGTCGGCCACGGGCTTGCCCAGGGACTCCCGCAACCTGGCCGCGCGTTCGGGCGCAAGGTTGTAGGCCTGAAAAGCCAGTGCGGCGGCCAGCGCTTCGTGGTCCAGGCGCAGCTGGCCGACCAATTCGGCGGTCGCGAGCGCGTGCGCGAGCAGCCCCTCGCCGGTAGGGAGCTTGCGTTCGCCGTAGAGCGGCGCAACAAGACCCAGAGCGGCGCGGAGCGCTTCCCTGTCCGTGGCCGCGTACTGCCCGCCGATGCCATCCAGCCATTCAGCGGCATAGCTCTCGAGCGGCGCTTCGACCAGCCTGAGGTGCGCGGTCGTGGGTTTCACGCGGGCAGTTTCCGGTATTGAAGATAGAGGATAAAGGCGCACCAGCACAGAGCGGCCAGCACCACCAGAGTTCCCAGCGCATCGGCGCCGGCCGCGATTTGCCGGTCGTACTCGATCAAGCGAAGGTCCAGCAGGATATTTTCCCAGTCGTGTATGCCGGGACGGTCCTGCCCGGTGCCCCCGCCGAGCAGCATGAGCTGCAAGTCACGCGCGTCGTTGATGTAGGGCGCGAGGTCCATCAGGCTCTGACCCAGCCACCACAGCGCGATCGAAGCGCCGAAGCCGTCGTGGTTCTTCCAGAGGAACGCGACCATCACGATGGCAGGCATGAGCAATTGACCAAGGCTGCCGCCCAGCACCATCATGAAATTGCCAAACGGCATGAAGACCATGTGGCCCGCCTCGTGAAAAACGAGGTTGATGTTGTGCATGAACGAGCGCCCGATATCACCGGTGCGGAAATCGAGCAGGATGAAGTAGCAGCCCCAGGCGGCGAACGCGATGAAGAGCGCCACCCGGCCCCAGAAGAGGATGGGGTCGGTGCGCTCCGGCACGTAGACCAGCCGTTGCCACAACCGGCTCGCCAGGCCCGCCGCGTCTTCATCCTCATGAGCCGGCGCCTTTGCAAGCATCGGCGCAACGCCGGTCTGGCGCTGTACCCATTTGGCGAAGACCAGCCCGCAGCCACCGCAGATGGCCGCGTCGCCGCCGTCGCCTCCATCGCCGAGCCGGCGCTGATAACCGCATTTCGGGCAGG
>CAZQJF010000471.1:0-3556 GCA_964593735.1 uncultured Streptomycetaceae bacterium
CCTTCCCTCTCCCTCCGGGAGAGGGATTGAGGGTGAGGGAAAGAAGCTGCGCACTTTCTTAATCGCTGGGGCACCGGAAAGAACAGCCGTCCGGATTGCTCTGCTATCCTTGGATGCTGGACCAACCGCGACGAGCAAGGAAGGACGCGCGATGAGCACGTGGGAAAAGAGGCTGGGGATCATTGTCCCTTCGTGGAACACCGTGATGGAGGGCGAGATTCAACGCATGGCGGGTGGCGCGATGTCGGTCCACTCAATGCGCATCCCGCACACTGCGGACACCGAAGAGAAGCTGCTGTGGCTGGGTACGCAGGCGCCCGCGGCGGCGGAATTGCTGGCGCACGCAAAGGTCGACGTCATCTGCTATGGCTGCGCGGCGGGCGGCTTTCTCAAGGGCCCGGTAGACGATAAAGCGCTCGGGGACAGGATCCAGAAAGAGACGGGCATCCCCGTTGCAGTCTCGTCCGCCGCGGTCGCGGAGGCGTTGCGCACGCTCGGCGCCACGCGCGTGAGCCTTGCCTCGCCGTACGCGCCGTGGCTCAACGAGCGGTTGAAGCAGTATCTGACCTCGGCCGGGTTCGAGATCATGGCGATGCAGGGCCTGGACACGCAAAACCATTCGGGGGTCACCAACGAGCGTATCGAGGCGCTGATAGCGGAGGTCGACCGGCCGGAAACTCAGGCGATCTTCGTCAGTTGCTCGAACTTTCCGACGCTGGGAATCATAGAATCCATGGAGAAGAAGCTCGGAAAACCCATCGTCGCGAGCAACCAGGCCTCGATGTGGAAGATGCTGCGCCTGGTGGGCGACAAGCGGGAAGTGCCGGGCGCGGGGCGGCTGTTCAGGGAGGCGTGACTCAACCCTATCGAAACCGCCGATGGCCGCCGATGGCCGCCGATAAGATCAAGCCTGAAATTTCACGACGACGATGACTCGACAGCAACTGCTGCTCGGTCGCTGATCCTCGCCCATGGACACTGATGTACTCGTCGTCGGAGCCGGCCCGACCGGTCTGATGCTCGCCAACCAGCTCGCGCGGCGCGGCGTGAGCGTGACGATCATCGACCGGCACGCCGGACCGTCGGTGCAGACGAGGGCGCTCGCCGTCCAGGCGCGCACGCTCGAGATCTATTCGAAGCTCGGCATCGTGGAGCGCGCGCTGGAGCTCGGCAAACGCGGCACGGGCGCCAACCTGTGGGCGGGAGGGCGGCGGATGGCGCGCATCCCCCTGGGCGACATCGGGCAGGATCTGAGCCCGTATCCCTTCGTCCTGATACTGGGCCAGGACGACAACGAACGGATAATGGGCGAGAAGCTCCAGGGGTTCGGCGTCGCCGCACGGTGGAATACCGAGCTCATCGGCCTGGAGCAGTCATCCGGCCACGTCACGGCCACGCTGAAACAGCCGGACGGCACGAGCCGGAAAACGACGGCAGCATGGGTTGCGGGGTGCGATGGAGCGCACAGCGCAGTACGCGAGTCGAGCGGCATCAAGTTTCCAGGGGCGCCGTACGAGCACGTATTCTTCGTCGCGGATACCGAGGTCACCGGTCCGATGGTGCCGGACGAGCTCAACGTCTACCTGCTGCTCCAGGGATTTCACCTGCTCTTCCCGATGCGCGGCGCCGACCACTGGCGGATCGTCGGCATCCTGCCGGAGGAACTGCAAGGCCGGGACGATCTCACCTTCGAAGAGGTGATTCCGTCGGTGCGCAAGGAAGCGGGGGCCGCGCTTTCGTTCAAAGGATGCAGCTGGTTCTCCACCTACCGTATCCACCATCGCTGCGCCTCGCGCTTTCGCGATCGCCGGTGCTTCCTTCTGGGCGATGCCGCGCACATACACAGCCCCGTCGGCGGACAGGGAATGAATACGGGCCTGCAGGATGCGTACAACCTGGGGTGGAAGCTCGCGCTCGTCGTTGCGGGCCGCGCGAAAGAAACGCTGCTCGACTCGTACGAGGAGGAGCGGATTCCGGTCGCCCAGCGCCTGCTCGCAACGACCGACCGGCTGTTCACGCTGATCGTTTCCAATAATCCGACCGCGGGACTGTTCCGCACGCGGGTGGCGGCCCGGATACTCGCATTTGCCATGACGATCGAGCGGATACGGAAGCTCGCGTTTCGGACCGTGTCCCAGATCGGGATACGCTACCCCGATAGCCCGCTGTCGGAAACGCTGCCGGGATGGGCCGCAGGCGCGCCACAGGCGGGCGACCGGTTTCCATGGCTGCGTCTCGAGCTCCAGTCCGGCGGCCCGCCCGAAGATCTGTACCAGAAATTCGACGACACCTGCTTCAATCTCATCGTGATCGGTCAATCCGCTCCTGCCGCGCCTGCCGGCGTGGCGCCGGTACTCGGCGATCTCATGCGTATACACACGATTCCCGACGGCCCCGGCAACGACAGGGCGCTTGCCCGGGCGCAGGTTCCCAGGCCGTCGTTCTACCTGCTGCGTCCCGACGGACACGTCGGGCTTGCCGGGGCCCGCTACGATGCTGCCGCAGCGGCCGGTTACCTCTCCGAGCGGCTGGGCATCCCTGAATGAACTGCTGTCCCGCAAGAGCGGATCCTGAAGGCGGCCGGGACCGGAGCGCGCAATGACGATCAAGCGACCGCAAGCCAGCAGCAAGCTGTTGCAGGAAACCGGGCGCGTGATCGTCACCGAGTGGCGGCTTGCGCCCGGCGCCGAAACGGGCTGGCACCGACATGCTTACGATTACGTCGTCGTCTGCCTGACTGCGGGGAAGCTGGTTGCGGAAACCTCGACCGGCAACGTAGAGAACGAATTGCAATTCGGCCAGGCGTACACACGCCCGGCCGGCGTCGAACACAACATCGTGAACCCGGGCGAGCAGGAGTTTGCCTTCGTCGAGGTGGAGCTGAAGTGATTATTTACCACAGAGGCACAGAGGAAGAAGGAGTAAAAACAGAACTGATCCTTGTTTTTTCCTCCTCTTCCTCCGTGTCTCTGCGGTGAAAAGTCTGTAAGGCTTGAACATGACCTGGCGTCCGCAGCGTGAAATCGAGATCGTCGCCGGCACCCCGCCGGGCGGCGGGCTCGACCGCTCGGCGCGGGCCCTGCTGAAGGCCATCGAGTCGAAGGCGCTGCTGGACGTTCCGGTCAAGGTCGTCAACGTGGCCGGCGACGGCGGGAGAAAGGCCTGGGCGTATCTCGAGCGCTTTCCGGGCGACCCGCACGTCGTATCCATCAGCCATCCCAACCTCACCACCGATCAACTGACCGGACTCGCTGATTTCGGCCACTCGGCGTTCACTCCGCTCGCGATCCTCTACACGGAGTACATCGCGTTTGTCGCCAGGGCCGATTCGCGGATCACGACCGCGGCTGAGCTGATACGGCGCATCCGCGCCGGCGCGTCCTCGCTCACGTTCGCGCTTTCCACCTCGGCCGGCAACCCGAATCACATCGCCGTCGCGAAAGTGGTCCGGCACGCGGGGGCCGACCCGGCGGCGCCGAAGATACGGGTGTTCGATTCGGCGCTGGACGCGGTCGCCGACGCCGCCGCCGGCACTGCCGATGTCGCGGCGGTCACC
>CAZQJF010000472.1:0-3554 GCA_964593735.1 uncultured Streptomycetaceae bacterium
GCGCGAGCGCGTCGACCGCGCCGCCCGGGGCGATGGGCAGGATGAGGCGCACCGGCCGGACCGGGTAGGCGTCAGCGGCGATGCCGTTCTGAGCCAGCAACCAGGCGCCGCAGGCGAAGCACAGCAGCCGCGCAACAGGCATTCGATCTCCAGGGTCCCCGCCGTTGGCGGCAATTTTCGGCAAGTATACTTTCGTTTCGCTGATAGAATCCAGGCATCCATCTCAATTTTCTGAACGCTTTCGCCGGGGTACGAACGCCGACCAAATCAGACCTTCCCTAACTGGCGCGAGCCGATCGAGGTGGGAGAACATGGCAGGAAGGAAAAACCCGGTGAGCACGGCGCCTTATTTCTACCTGGTGACGTTCGAGATTGCGCCCGGGGACGAGGCGCAGTTCAACGAAATCTACGATACCGAGCACGTACCCAACATACTCCAGGTCGACGGGGTCCTGCAGGTGATACGCTTCCGGGATGCGGAGGCGACGCCGAACGGCTGGCTGCGTTACACGGCGCTTTACCTGATCGAGCGGCCGGATTTGCCGACGACGCCGGAATGGCGTGCGAAGTCGGACATCGGGCGCTGGGCGCCGGTCATCCGCCCGCGCGTAAAGTCCCGCGAGCAACGCCTGGGAGCTGTCGTGGCGAACTCGGCGAAGGCGCCGCGCTAGCGCTCACTACAGCCACGTGTTTCGGTGGCTGGAACCCATCTCAAAAACGGAGAACCGACAGGATTAACAGGATAAACAGGATTGCAGGTAATCAAACATCCTGTAAATCCTGTCATCCTGTCTGTTCTTGACCTGCAGCAGAGAGGAGCGCATATGCGGCCATTCGAAGGAATAAAGATACTCGACTGCACCCACGTGCTGGCGGGTCCTTTCACCGCCTATCAGCTCGCCGTGCTCGGCGCCGACGTGATCAAGGTGGAGGACCCGAACGAGCCCGACCAGAGCCGCGAAAGCGGGGGAGATCACGCGCTCAATCAGCAGCGCATGGGCACGAGCTTTCTCACGCAGGGCTCGAACAAGCGCTCGATCGCGCTCGATCTCAAGACCGAGGGCGGGCGGGAAGCGCTGAAGCGCCTGGTGCGCGACTGGGCGGACGTGCTCATCGAGAACTACCGGCCCGGCGCGTTCAAGGCGCTGGGCCTGGGCTACGAGGATCTGTCGCGCCTCAAGCCCAGGCTCGTGTACGCGTCCATGACGGCATTCGGCCAGGACGGCCCTCGCGGCAACCAGACCGCCTACGACCATGCCATCCAGGCGACCTCCGGCATCACTGCGGCGACGGGCACGCCGGACAGCGGGCCGATCAAGACCGGCGCGCCGGTGATCGATTACGCGACCGGCACCATGGGTGCGTTCGCAGTGTCGGCGGCGCTCTACCAGACGCTGCGCACGGGCAAGGGCCAGTACATAGACATGGCGATGCTCGATGTCGCGCTGATCCTGCAGAGCTCGCATATCACGGACTACTATCACACCGGCAAGCATCACAAGCGGGCAGGCAACCGCATGCGCTTCGCGGAGAACTCGATGCACGAGGCGAGCGACGGCCTGCTCCAGATCGCGGCGTCCAACAACCGGCAGCACCGCCGTTTCTACACGGCGATCGGCGAGCCGGCCGAGGCCGAGCGCACGAGCCTCGACGAGCGCTCCGCGCGCTACGACGAAAAATTCACGATGGTCGCCGGCAAGATCAAGCAGAGGACCGCGGACGAGTGGGAGAACTACCTGCAGGGCAAGCACGTGCCCGCTACGCGGGTGCGCGAATTGCCGGAAACCTTGCAGGACCCCCACCTCGCGCACCGGGGCGTGCTGCACCGGCACGAGAGCGTTCCCGGCGTCGGCAAGCCGGTGACCGTGCCCCTGGCCGCCTTCAAGTTCGCGCACGACGGCCCGTCGATCGAGCGTCCGCCCGCCCGGTTGGGCGAGCATACCGACACGGTCCTCGCTGCGGTGGGCTACAGCGCGGCGGAAATCTCGGCGCTGCGCGAGGCGAAAGCCGTAGCCTAGCAGCGTGTCGGACTTTTCATCCTTGAGGTTGCCGGGTTCGCATCGATGGTCATATCTGATTGGGCTCGACCCGACACACTGCTATATGTGAGCGTTTGCGGGTCCGGGGAGCCTGAAAACCAATCAGGGATGGAATACGTCGGCATCAAGAAGGACTGACTTTGGGCAGGATCGCGTCCGTCAACACTCATCCGATCGCCGTACCTCTCGGGCGCAAGCACCGCACCGCGCACGAAGCGCGCGAGGACGTGAGCCTGCTGCTCGTCGAAGTGCGCACCGACGATGGCCTTGCGGGTTACGGCCAGGTGAGCAGCACGCCCATGAAAGACATCAGCGCGTGGGTCGCGCGCTTCGGCGAGATCGTGACGGGCATGGACGCCCTCGCCCACGTCGCCGTGTGGGAGAAGCTCTTCGGGCTCACCTCGCCGCGCATCGACGGGGGCGGGCTGCCGCGGGGCGCCCGGCCGCAGATCATGGCCGCGATCGGCGGCATCGACATGGCGCTGTGGGATATCCAGGGCAAGGCCGCGGGCATGCCGGTCTTTCGCCTGCTCGGGGCGGAGAACAAGCCGGTCTTCACCTACGCCACCGGGGGCTATTACGTCGAAGGCGAGAAGCTCACCGCCTGCGCCGACGAGCTCGCAGGGTTCGTGGGCCGGGGCTTCAAGGCGGTCAAGCTCAAGACCGGCGCGGGATCCATCGAGGACGAGGTGGCGCGCGTCAGCGCGACCCGCGCGGCCGTCGGCGAGGACGTAGCGCTGATGCTGGACATGAATGCCGCGTACGACCTGCCCGCCTGCATCGAGTTTGCGCACGCGGTCGAGCCGTACGACATCACCTGGCTGGAGGAGCCGCTGCACTGGTATCTGCAGCCCGTCGATTTCGTGCGGCTGGCGGAGGCCTCGCCCATACCGCTGGCGCATGGCGAGCGGGAGCTCACGCGATTTACGGCCCGCGACTTCATCACGAGCGGCGCCATCCGTTACGTGCAGTTCGACGCCACCCGCTACGCCGGTTTCACGGAGGCCCTGCGCGTTGCGCATATCGCCGACCAGCACGGCGTCATGATCTCGCCGCATCACGCTCCCGAGCTACACTGCCACCTGGTCGCCGCCTTTCCCCGGACCGGCTTTGCGGTGGAATCTCACGGTGCGCCCGAGTACCGCGACCCCATCTGGGCCGGCATGTACCAGGACCGCGCTCAGGTGCGCGACAGCTACGTCTACATGAACGAAAAGCCGGGGTTCGGCTACGAGATCGATTGGGCGTTCGTGGAAAAGCACCGGGCGTGAACGCCATGAAAATCTGAAGGTTCGCTATTCATTAACTGACGGTACCTTTATTTGACCCAGCGTAGGCCTGAGGTAGAGCCCTCGGTCTAAAGCACGTCAGAGGATCGCTAGAGCGTGAACCTGGCAGCGACTAAGTTCCGAAGAATGCGTTTCTCCCTGGTCAAATGACAAAATGAGCTTGTAGTGCGCAGGTTCTTTCCCTAACCCTCAATCCCTCTCCCGGAGGGAGAGGGAAGGCAAGCCC
>CAZQJF010000473.1:0-3533 GCA_964593735.1 uncultured Streptomycetaceae bacterium
ACGATCGGCGTCACGATCGGCTGCTTGAAGGGCTTTTCCTTCTCCCACTTCGCCCTGGAGGCCTCGGCGAGGCGCTTCTGCTCCTCGTCGTGCCAGAAGATCGAGGGCCGATACTGCGAGCCGACGTCGCAGAACTGCCGGTCCTTCACCGTGGGATCGTGGTTCACCCAGAACTGCTCGAGCAGCCGCTCGTAGCTTACCTTCTTCGGGTCGTACACGACACGCACCACCTCGGTATGGCCGGTCGCTCCCGTGCTCACCTCCTGGTAGGTCGGATTCTTTTTGCTTCCGCCCATATAGCCGGAGGTGGTCGAAATCACACCGGGAACCTTGTCCATGGCTTCCTCAGTGCACCAAAAGCAGCCGGCGGCGAACGTGGCTGTAGCGGATCCGGCCGGCTGGCCCTGGGCAAAAACAGGTGGGGCGGCGAAAACGACAAGCCAGATCGGCAGAGCAAGAAATCGGGCAAACATGTCCAGGGCTCCTCCATGACGTTTGGTTGAGCGGCGCTGCGAAGATCCAGCTCGATACCGCAAGATACGAAACTCAGGCCTGACTGGATTCGTTGGGCGGGAGCGGACAGGAAAATCAATCCTGCGTCGGGCGGTTGACGGCAGTATACCGCACGTCCCGCGCCCCGCTTCGAACGACTTCCGCACCGGCACTTGGTGGCCACAAAGTGGCCTGAAACGTCTTGAAACAATTTCCCGTTGAGATCGGCTGAACTCCTGCGCACTCCCGATGTCACCCTGCTGGTGATTGCGGTAATTTCATCTGTCGGATAAACTGCGCCCCTGCAAATGATGACTTGGTTCAGAAAATTCATGTTGTTGCTCGCGTTGGCGGTGATGCCGCTGCAAGGTATTGCGGCGGCGGCCGCCACTCTACGCTGCCACACGGACAGCACCGGGCAAGCACCGCACATGATGCACACCCAGGACGGCGACAGCCACGATCGCGGCATGAATCATGGCGAGCATCCGAATCATGGCGAGCACCCTGGTCATGGCAATGACGGAAGCACCGGCACGCAGGTCACGGGACATTTCTGTTTTCCCCACTTCGCCTCGGCCTTGCCGGTAGCAGCGCTTCCCGCAGCAGCGCCCGGTTTCCAGGTTCGGGCGTTCACGTCGAACACCCTGCACGACCTCTTCATCCCCGAACGGCCCCAGCGGCCTCCTCTCGCCTGATCCTCGTAACGCGCGGGTAATCCGCGCCTGGCGCAGTTTGCTTTGTGCGCTTTCGCTCGTGCTGCGTTCATGCAGCGCGGGAGACTATCCATGCGAGGATCGTATGAATCGTTTCGTGGTAATTGTCGTATTGACGGCACTGGGCCCGCTTGCCGCGGCCGGGCAGAAATTCACGCGCCCGGATCCCGCCGATCCCGCAGCAGTGGTGCCGCCGGTAAGGTACGAATCGGCGTTCGCGGGCTACTCCCCGTACAGCGACGCGCCGCTCGCGCCATGGCGTGATGTGAATGAAGAGGTCGCGCGCGCTGGGGGACACGTCGGTATCTTCGGCGGCGCCGGAAAGGCGGGACACGCTACCAAAAAACCTGCCGCGAAATCGCCTGCTGCGAGGCCCGCCCCCGACGCTAAACCTGCACCGCAAGCCGGGCACGGCGCGGCCCACAAGTAGGAGACACACATGCAGAACAGGAAAAGCACGCTCGCTTCCGGATCGCTTGTCCTGGCAATTGCGACGGTGGCATTGGCAGGATGCGCGACACTTTCCCCCGACGGCGGCTTCGGCGCCGTCGACTCGGCCGCCAGGGAGCGCGGGCTCAGGCAGGACGTCAAATGGATCAGGACCGACCAGGACGCCGAGAGCGCCCGGGGAGCCGTGAAGACGCTGCTCAGCGCTCCGCTCACCGCGGATGCTGCGGTGCAGATTGCGCTGCTCAACAACCGCGGTCTGCAGGCGACGTACGCCGATCTGGGTATTGCCGAAACGGATGTCGTTCAGGCCGGACGGCTGCGTAACCCCGGATTCTCGTTTACCCGTCTGCGCCGCGCAGACGAGATCGAGATCGAGCGCCTGTGGATGTTCGATGTGCTGGGACTGATCACCATGCCGATCCGAACCGACCTGGAAAAGAGGAGATTCGAGCTGACCCGGAACCGCGTCACTGCTGAAACGCTGCAGGTAGCTGCGGACACGCGCCGTGCCTGGGTGAACGCCGTAGCCGCCGGCGAGACGGCAAAGTATATGGAGCAGGTCAAGGAAGCGGCCGAGGCCAGCGCCGAGCTGGCGCGCCGCATGGCCGCAGCCGGGAACTTCAGCAAGCTGGACCGTGCGCGCGAACAGGTGTTCTACGCTGAAGCAACCGCCCAGCTCGCGCGCGCGAGGCAGGTGGTCCTCGCGGAGCGCGAGCAGTTGACGAGACTCATGGGATTGTGGGGTGAAGACATCCGGTTCACGCTGCCGGAGCGCCTTCCCGACCTGCCGAAAGCGGCACGGGAGAGCCTGGATTTGGAAACGCAGGCGCTGAAACAACGGCTCGACGTCCAGGGGGCGATGAAGGAAACCGAGAATATCGCTTCATCGCTCGGGCTCACCAGGGCGACCGGGTTCATCAGCGTCCTCGAAGTGGGATACCAGCGAAACAGCTCAAGCGGAATGCCGCGTCAGACCGGCTACGAGATCGAGCTGCGACTTCCGATCTTCGACTGGGGCGGGGCCAAAGTCGCCCGCGCAGAGCACACCTATATGCAGGCGGTGAATCGCGCGGCCGATACCGCGGTGCGGGCCCGCTCCGAGGTACGCGAGGCGTACGCCGCGTACCGCACCGCGTTCGATCTCGCTCGGCACTATCGCGAGGAGATCGTGCCGCTGCGCAAGCTTATCTCGGAGGAAAACCTGCTGCGCTACAGCGGCATGCTAATCAGCGTCTTCGAGCTGCTTGCCGACGCTCGCCAGCAAATTGCGAGCGTGAACGCCTACATCGAGGCACTGCGTGAATTCTGGCTTGCCGAATCCACTTTGCAGCTTGCGATGACGGGCAGCTCGCCGGGCCCGATTCGCCGGCCGGCGGGTGGCGGCATGTCCGCCGCCGGCAGTGGGGCTGAAGCCGGGCACTAAAACAATTGTTAAAGGAGATTCAGCATGAAATACGTATCGATTTTGGCGACGGCTCTTCTCGGAGGGATGCCGGCTGTTGTTTCTGCCCAGCACACGCCGAGATCGCTATGCTGAAACGTCGCAATTTTCTACGAGCATCGGCCGGCGCCCTGTTGGGTGCCGCGCTGGTGAGCAAAGCCGCGCACGGCGCGGTGCCGGAAGCGCCGACCCAGACCAGGCCGGAAACCCAGCCGCCTCTGGAGCCCTCGAACGGGCGGCCTTATCAGCCGGTCGTGACGCTCAACGGCTGGACCCTGCCCTGGCGCGTGAACAACGGGTGGAAGGAATTCCATCTCGTCGCCGAACCGGTGCGCCGCCAACTCGCTCCCGGTATGACTGCCAACCTCTGGGGCTACAACGGCCAGTCGCCCGGACCGACGATCGAATGCGTCGAGGGCGACAAGCTCCGCATC